>NZ_NFJG01000040.1:0-31102 GCF_002159755.1 Bacteroides sp. An269 | reverse complement strand
ATCTGACGAAGAACAGGAGCGAAAAAGACCAAAAAATCGCCCAAAGCACACACGAAAACGTATACATCAAGACAAGAAAAACTTTTTGGAGAAATTCAAAACAGCTTCTAAAACAGGCTCTAAAAAAGTAAGGCTGCATTCCCCCTTACCGAAAACGCAGCCTATATATAATAAGGTATATACCTGATTAAGCTTTTACACGGCCAACGTATGAACCATCGCGTGTATCCACTTCAATCATTTCATCTTGGTTGATAAACAAAGGCACACGTACGGTAGCACCTGTTTCTACCGTAGCAGGCTTGGTGGCATTGGTAGCTGTATCACCTTTCAAACCCGGTTCGGTATAAGTCACTTTCAGCTGTACCTTCACCGGCAATTCAGCGTAGAGAATAGTCTCTGTAGAAGCATCTGATACGACATCTACCACCATTTCTTCTTTCAAGAAATCAACGCCTTCAATCAGGTCGCGAGCGATGGGCACTTGTTCGTAAGTCTCCTGGTTCATAAAGATATAATCTTCACCTTCTTTATAAAGGTACTGATAAGGACGACGCTCTACACGTACATCTTCCAGCTTTTCGCCGATGTTGAAGCGGCGTTCCAACACATATCCGTCTACCACATCTTTCAGCTTCGTACGCATAAAGGTATTTCCTTTACCCGGTTTTACATGCAAAAAGTCGATGCAAAAATACAACTTGCCATCCATACGGATTGCGGTTCCAATCTTAATGTCTTGAGCATTAATCATAACTGAATTCTTTATTTATGTTATTATTGATTTGTATTCATCACTATCAATTCGGGTGCAAAATTAATCTAAATCACGAAAAAACACAAAAAGATTTGTCTAAAAATGATTTAGCCATTTGGTTTATTTAAAAAAAGTCACTACTTTTGCAGCCCGAACGCATGGAATAATAACATAATTAGATACGAAAAATGAAAAGAACTTATCAACCCTCGAACAGAAAGAGAAAAAACAAACACGGTTTCCGTGAAAGAATGGCAACTGCTAATGGCCGCCGCGTATTGGCTGCACGCCGCGCTAAAGGTCGTAAGAAACTGACTGTCTCTGACGAATATAACGGCGTTAAAGCATAAGTCCGAGACAAAAGAAAAAGCTAAGAGCCGCAAGATGCTGAGACAGTGTTTTGTGGCTTTTCTTTTTTATTGTATCTTTGCAGGCATAACCAAAGACTGATTTTCATAAGACTAAGATTATGATAAAGCTGAAAGATTTTTTCTCGTTCAAGCAAAACCGCTTCTTCTGGCTGAACATCATCGGAATGGTGGTAGTGATTCTGGCAGCCATTGGCGGAACATTGTTCTGGCTGGATGCCTATACACATCATGGGCAATCGTATCTTGTCCCCAACGTCAAGCACAAGTCATTGGAGCAAGCACAACTCTTGCTTCAGAACCAAAACATGCAGGGCGTAGTGGTAGACTCTACATACGTGAAAGAACTCTCTCCGGGCATCATACTCGAACAAAAGCCTGAAGGAGGCATGCGCGTAAAAGAAGGACGCACCATATATCTTACTATAAACACACGGGAGGTTCCCCGTGTGCGAATCCCCGACATTATCGACAACAGTTCCGTACGTCAGGCTGCTGCAAAGCTGAAAGCCATGAAATTCAAACTGACCGAACCGGAACTGGTACCTGGAGAACAAGACTGGGTATATGGCATCAAATATCGGGGCAAGAGCCTGAAGTCGGGTGACAAAGTGCCATTCGAGGCTGTCCTGACGTTGTGCATCGGAAACACTCACCTGCGTGACTCCCTTGCTACCGATACTTTAGGACTCAACCTGGAACAGGAAAGCGAAGCACAAGTAGATGACTCTTGGTTCTAAAAAAGACAATACAGACAGACGAATGGAAGAAAACGACATCACTGAGCTGGACGACTCATTGGACGATATCGAACCGGTAAACTCCTCGTCCGGATTATACGAACATTTCAGGGTTACCGTAGACAAAGGGCAAACACCGGTACGCATCGACAAATACTTGTTTGAACGTATCGTCAACGCTTCGCGCAACCGTATCCAAACGGCTGCTGACAACGGATACGTCATGGCAAACGGGAAACCCGTAAAAAGCAGCTACAAAGTAAAGCCGCTTGATGTGTTGACCGTCATGATGGACCGTCCCCGGTATGAAAACGACATTATCCCCGAAGACATCCCTCTGGATATTGTGTACGAAGACGACGACTTGATGGTGGTAAACAAACCGGCAGGACTGGTGGTACACCCGGGTTGCGGAAACTATCACGGCACGTTGGTAAACGCCATCGCCTGGCACCTGCGCAATGTGCCTACGTATGACCCGAACGACCCACAAGTAGGGCTGGTGCACCGTATAGACAAAGACACGTCCGGCCTGTTGGTCATAGCCAAGACTCCGGATGCCAAAACCCATCTGGGCATGCAATTCTACAACAAAACTACAAAACGTGAATACAATGCACTGGTATGGGGCATCATTGATGAAGACAAAGGAACCATCGAGGGCAATATCGGGCGTAACCCGAAAGACCGTATGCAGATGGCGGTGATGAGTGACCCTACGCAAGGGAAACATGCCGTAACGCATTATCAGGTACTGGAACGTCTGGGATATGTCACCCTCGTGAAATGCGTACTCGAAACCGGACGCACGCACCAGATACGTGTACACATGAAACACATCGGACACGTACTGTTCAATGACGAGCGTTACGGAGGGCACGAAATATTGAAAGGAACTCATTTTAGTAAATACAAACAATTTGTGAACAATTGCTTCGCCATTTGTCCCCGGCAAGCGCTGCACGCCAAGACACTGGGATTCGTTCACCCCCGCACAGGCAAGGAACTGTTTTTCACTTCCGAATTGCCCGAAGACATGACACATTTGCTGGAAAAATGGAGAGCATACATCAGTAATCGAGAAGAATCATGAAACGTATCATTGCTATCGTAGCAGGAGGAGACTCATCGGAACACGATGTTTCCATGAAAAGTGCAGAAGGAATTTATTCCTTCATCGATAAAGAAACTTATAAAGTATATACCATAGAGTTGGGACACAAAGGCTGGAATGCCATCCTGGAAGACGGCTCGAAGAGCACGGTCGACAAAAACGACTTCAGCTTTATGGAGAACGGGCAAAAGATAAAGCCCGACTTCGCCTACATCACCATCCACGGCACACCGGGCGAGAACGGCATCCTGCAGGGCTATTTCGAACTGCTCGGCATCCCTTACTCCACGTGTGACGTATTGGTATCCGCACTGACTTTCAACAAGTTCATGACAAACCAATATCTGAAAAGCTTCGGGATACGTATCGCAGAATCCATGCTGGTACACAAACGGAACGGCATCAGCGATGAAGAAGTAATCGAGAAAATCGGACTGCCTTGTTTTATCAAGCCCAATGCCAGCGGTTCGAGCTTCGGCGTAACCAAGGTGAAAACCAAAGAACAAATCCAACCTGCCCTGCAAGCGGCTTTCGCCGAATCGGATGACGCCATGATAGAAGCCTATATGGACGGCATTGAACTGGCGAACGGATGCTACAAGACACAGGACAAGTCGGTGGTGTTGCCTATCACGGAAGTGGTCAGCAAGAACGAGTTTTTCGATTTCAATGCCAAATACAACGGACAGGTGACCGAAATCACCCCTGCACGTCTCAGCCCCGAACTGACCGGACGCGTACAAAAGCTCACCTCTGCCATTTACGATATTCTGGGATGCAAAGGATTGGTACGTGTAGACTATATCATCACCGAAGGCGAAAAAATCAACTTGCTTGAAATCAACACCACTCCGGGAATGACCGCAACAAGCTTCATTCCACAGCAAGCACGTGCCGCAGGCATCAATATGGAAGAAATTATGACCGACATCATAGAAGACAACTTCTCGGAATGAAGAATGAAGAATTAAGAATGAAGAATTGCTTTGCCTGCATGGAATTCTTCATTCTTAATTCTTCATTCTTCATTTAAAATGCTTACCTTTGAAGACAAAATTTAAAACCAAACGCCATGAACATTCCAGCCGAATTCGATGAAATACGTCCGTATACCCCAGAAGAGCTTCCACAGATATTCGATGAACTACTTGCCGACCCCGCTTTTCAGGCTGTCATCAGCCTGATTATGCCAGGCATGCCTCTTGATACGCTGAGCCATAAGCTGCACCAGTGCAAAAACAACCTGGAAGTACAAAAAACCATATTCTATCCGTTGCTGCACCAAATCATCAAAGAACACAGCGACGGCTTCACACTGAATGCTTCTTCACTGACCGACAAGGAAAAGAACTACACCTTCATATCCAATCACCGTGATATCGTGCTCGACCCTGGATTTCTTTCCCTCGGACTGCTAGACAACCATTTCCCTACTACAGTAGAAATAGCTATCGGTGACAACCTGCTTATCTACCCATGGATCAAGAAACTGGTACGAGTGAACAAATCATTCATCGTGCAGCGTGCCCTCAGTATGCGCCAGATGTTACTTTCATCTGCACGCATGTCACGCTATATTCATTTTGCCATTACACAGAAAAAAGAAAATGTATGGATAGCCCAACGGGAAGGACGCGCTAAGGATTCGAACGACCGGACACAAGAAAGTGTACTGAAAATGCTGGCACTGGGAAGCACAGGAGACACCATCGACTACCTGAAGGAGCTGAACATTGTTCCCACTTCCTTGTCGTATGAATACGACCCGTGCGATTTCCTGAAAGCCAAGGAAATGCAGCAAAAGCGAGATATCGAAGGATTCAAGAAAACGCAACAAGACGACCTTATCAATATGCAGACGGGCATCTTCGGATATAAAGGCAGAGTCTATTTCCAAACGGCTCCCTGCCTCAACGAAGAACTGGAAACCTTGCGCGGATTGCCGAAGAACGAGATTTTCGTAAAAGCAGCCCAACTTATCGATCTGCACATACACCGTAATTACCGCTTATATCCTGGTAATTACATCGCATACGACTTGCTGGAAGGGAAACACGAATTTGCCGGAAAGTATGACGAGAAAGACCAAGCGAAATTCGAAGCATACCTGCAAAAGAAACTCGCCCTGATTGATTTGCCGAATAAGGACATCCCGTTCTTGCGGCAATGCATCCTGACCATGTATGCCAATCCGGCCATCAACCACCTGAAAGCATTAGAGGCATGAACAAACGGATACTCCCTATCGCCTTTCTTCTTTGCCTGCTTCTTGCCGGAAGCTGCAAAGAAGAAACGTATGTCTACCCCAATGTCATTACCGAATTCATTGATATCCAGACAGACGAAAGCGGAACAATCACCCACTTGGTGGCAGACAATGGGAAGCGTTATGCCGTGCAGCCTCGTGAAGGTCTAAACGGACTTCACGCCGACACCATCTACCGCACCGTATCTATTTATCAGTTTCTAACGGAAAAAACCAATTCAAGCGAAGCGGAAGTAATGCTCTATTCCAGCAAAATCGTCATTTCACCCTATCCGGCTAAAGCATCCGAATGGAAAGACAGCATCTATACCGACCCGGTGGATATTCAGAGTATATGGCTTTCAGGCAATTACCTGAATCTGATAGCAGAAGTAAAACGGAAAGACCAGACACATGCTTTCCATTTCATTGAAGACAGCATCTCTACCGATTCTCAAGGCGTACGTACATTATACCTACGGCTTTTCCATAATAGCAACCAGGATTACGAAGCATTCACCAACCTGACTTACCTCTCCGCTCCGCTTCGAAACTACCAAGACACCCTGCGCACCGGAGACAAAATATGCTTCCGCATCCATACTTATAAAGAAGGACAAACCTACAGAGAATTCACCTATTAAAAAATTCCTTACTTATGATTAAACCACTTTATTTCTTTTTTTTCGTAATTGTTTGCCTGCTTGGACTGATGGCATGCAGTGCCAGACCGCAAGACAAATTCAAGAATCTCACAGCCGATGAGTTCGACCGCTTGATTCAAGATGAAAACGTGCAACGGGTAGATGTGCGTACGGTAGCAGAATATAGTGAAGGGCACATTCCGGGCAGCTTGAACATCAATGCACTGGAAGACCATTTTGCTGCTGCTTCCGAAGAAATGCTCGACAAAGACCGTCCTGTGGCTGTATACTGCAAAAGCGGACGCAGAAGCCGGAACGCCGCCCGCATCCTTACCAACTTAGGATATAAAGTCTACAACCTCGACAAAGGATTTGACAATTGGAAAGAATACGGCAAGGAAGTGGAGAGATAATTAATAGTTAATAATGAATAGTTAATAGTGGGAAGTGTTTTCTGCCATTCGTTATTAACTATTCATTATTCACTATTCACCATTAACTTACATTAACTTACAACGCTTGCAACATACGCTTCAGCACGACCGTTGCCGAAATTTCACGGTTCGCAGCTTCAGGGATTACCAACGAAGTAGGAGCCTCTATCACATCATCGGTCACAATCATGTTGCGGCGCACCGGAAGGCAATGCATGAAGAACGCGTCATTCGTCACCTTCATGTGCGCTGTATCTACCGTCCAACTCATATCCTTACTTAATACCTTACCATAATCGGCTGGATTGGTCACGCCCGGACATGCCCAGTTCTTTGCATAAATGAAATCCGCTCCTTCGAAAGCCTTCATCTGGTCGTATTCTACTTTGGCGCCACGTACAAACTTCGGGTCGAGTTCGTAACCGTGAGGATGCGTAATCACAAAATCCACATCGGCTTCGTTCATGAAATCGGCAAACGAATTGGGCACAGCCTGAGGCAAGGCACGCGGATGAGGCGCCCATGTCAATACCACCTTCGGACGCTCTGTACGCTTATATTCTTCAATGGTTATCAAGTCTGCAAAAGCCTGAAGCGGATGTCCCGTAGCCGCTTCCATCGAGAACACCGGTTTGCCCGAATACTGGATGAACTGATTCAATATCTTTTCGGTATAATCGTCTTCACGGCTTTCGAAACGGGCAAACGAGCGTACACCGATGATGTCGCAATAGGATGCCATCACCGGAATAGCTTCCAATAAGTGTTCACTCTTGTCTCCGTCCATCACCACGCCCCGTTCGGTCTCTAACTTCCATGCTCCCTGGTTCACATCGAGCACAATTACGTCCATGCCCAGGTTGCGTGCGGCTTTCTGGGTACTAAGCCGTGTGCGCAAGCTATTATTAAAGAATATCAGCAAGCAAGTGCGGTGTTTGCCCAATGCCTCATATTTATACCGGTCTTTCTTGATTTCAAAAGCTTCGGAAAGGGCGGTCTTCAGGTCGCCCAGGTCAAATACATTCGTGTAAGTTCTCATACAGTTATAACTATTAATTGTCTATTATTAATTATCTCGAATCTGTCCATCTCCTTCTATCAACCACTTGTAAGTGGTAATCTCGCGCAAGCCCATCGGCCCACGGGCATGGAGCTTCTGCGTACTGATGCCAATCTCAGCCCCTAACCCGAACTGGGCACCATCGGTGAACGATGTGGGTGCATTGACGTACACACATGCCGCATCTACCATGCGCTGGAAATAAGCAGCGGTATCTTTATCCTCCGTCACAATGCATTCGCTATGCTTCGAACTATAGGTATCGATGTGGGCAAGTGCTTCCTCTATACCCGACACGGTACGGACTGCCATTTTATAATCCATATATTCCGTGCCATAGCTTTCCGACGAGGCAGGACAAAGCAATGCGGCGGGATAATGCCCTTCGAGTGCCTGACAGGCAGGTCGGTCCGCATACAAAATCACCTGCGATGCCTGCAGGGGTGCACACAGTTCAGGCAAGTCCGCCAGACGTTCCCGGTGCACCAGCAAGCAATCCAACGCATTGCATACGCTTACCCGGCGTGTCTTGGCATTATTCACGATAGCAGCACCTTTTTTCAAGTCACCCGCTACATCAAAATACGTATGGCACACACCTGCCCCTGTCTCGATAACCGGCACGGTGGCTTCACGGCGCACATAGTCTATCAATCCTTTGCTCCCGCGAGGGATAATCAAGTCGACCAGCCCTTCGGCATGAAGCAGTTCCGCCGTAGCCTCCCGCTCCACCGGAAGGAGTTCCACGAGATGTGCATCCAAGTTAAACCGTTGCAACACTTCGTGAATCAAAGATACGATGGCACGGTTCGAACAATCCGCGTCATGCCCGCCTTTCAATACGCAAGCGCTTCCGCTCTTGAAACACAGCGAGAACACATCAAAGCTCACATTGGGACGCGCTTCATAGATAATGCCGATAACCCCGAAAGGCACACTCACCTTTTTCAGGCGCAATCCGTTAGGACGCACCGTTTCTTCCAATATCCTGCCCAATGGAGAAGGCAGCGAAGCCACATTCATCATATCCGAAGCGATGCCTCTCAAACGTTCGGGAGTCAATTTCAACCGGTCATATTTCGGGTCACTCTCATTCATGCGCCGCAAGTCTTCGGCATTCGCCTTCAACAAGTCATCAGTCTGTCTGATAATAGCTTCCGATACAGCCCGCAGCACTTCATTGATACGTTTTTCTTCCAGCAGAGGCAACATGCGCGACGCTTGTCTCACTTTCTGTAAGGTGTCGGTAATATTCATACACTTATTCCTTTTTACACATTCAAGTCCTTTTTATCCACACAAATGTAAGATTCTTTCGATGAATCCGATACTTTTTTGCCCATTAATTTCCTCTTTTCATAAAACTTTCCTATCTTTGGTTATAGATAAACTAAAAATATACAGTTATGGAAGCAAAATCGTATGGTTCATTAGTAGAAGTCTACAGAGGTGGTCTGTGGGAAGCCGAACTGATAAAAGGATTATTGGAATCGGCAGGCGTATCAGCAATGTTGAAAGACGAAACTCTTTCCGCCGTAACCTCACCTTATTCCGGAATAGGAGGAGAAGTATTGGTTATGGTGAATAAGGAAGAAGAAGTATATGCACGAAAAGTAGTAGAACGGAGACAGGTATGAAAACAATTGTCGTGGCATTTCTTCTTATCATCACACTTGCCATAAGCGACGTAAGTGCCGAGAGTTTACAACCTGCTGCATGGCAAGCCTACGGGATTGCCTTCCAGGCACCCGCAGGCTATACCGTAGAAGACGACTCGGAAGAAGGTTACATCATCAGCACCCCCACTTATTTCATCACAGTGCAACTGCTCGACGGTGAAGGCATTCAACGTTCAGAAATAGCCCAAGAATTGAAAAACGTTGCGACAGATGACGAAGTGACCCAGCAAAGCCCTACCGTCGATTTCGAACTTCCGCAATTCTACGGAGTGTTCCTACGCGGAAATTGTGAAAGCGACCAATGTCTGTACAGTTACCTGCTCACCAAAGAAGACACGAGCGGCTTCTATGTTTCTATTGTATACACCGACCCTGCCGACCCACTTCCTGAAACCATACTGAAAAGTTTTACCCTTGAAGAATAACCCTCATAAGAAAATGAAAATATCATTCCCTTTCGGATTGTCTGCGACTGCTCTTTTTCTGGCACTGGTTGCCTGTACCCTATCCTTATGGGCACAAACCTCCGAAAAGCCATCCTCTTCTGCCACATTGTCCAACAGTTGCATCGAAGTGCCACAAAGCATGACCTTCTGTGGCGAAACCATCTCGCTTGCCCGCTTTGACCGCCGCGAACGTATGGATCGCGAACTGCTAGCCTTTTCATATATGCACAGTACCACTTTGCAGATGATTAAACGCGCCAACCGCTACTTTCCCATTGTAGAATCGATCCTGCGCGAAAACGGCGTGCCCGATGATTTCAAATACCTGATGTCTATTGAAAGCAACAACAATCCACTGGCACGTTCAGTTGCCGGCGCAGCAGGTCTATGGCAATTTATGCCCGCCACAGGACGCGAATTCGGACTGGAAGTAGGCAATTCAGTCGATGAGCGCTACCACGTAGAGAAATCTACCCGTGCCGCCTGCCGCTATCTGAAACAAGCTTATGCACGTTTCGGAAGCTGGATAAGTGTAGCTGCGTCCTACAATGCCGGACAAGGACGTATCTCGCGTGAGCTCGACCGGCAATACGAAGAAGATGCCCTTGACCTCCAACTGGTTGAAGAAACTGCCCGCTATGTTTACCGCATCCTTGCAGCCAAAATGCTGTTTGCCGACCCCACCCGTTTTGGTTTCCGCTTGCACGCATCCGATCTCTATCCTCCCATCCCTTATCGTGAAATCAAAGTAGAAGAAACCATCGAGGACTTGCCCCGTTTCGCCAAGAGCCAAGGCATCACATACGCCCTGCTGCGCACCATGAATCCCTGGCTCCGTTCACGTACCCTGCACGTTCACGGCTCGAAAACGTACTACCTCCGCATCCCTGACAAAGAAGGTATGTACTACAATCCGCGTGTCACCTTCCCGCACGACCCGAAATGGGTAGTAGAATAAGCTTTCTTCCTACTTGAAATGCAAGCCTCAAATGGCTGATATATTCCCGCGGCATTCATTTATGTATTTTGTATATGCCACAGGATAGAGAGGATGTGCACTCTACGGAAGCGGTACGAAATGTGCTGAGCAATACACAAATCCATACCGCGCATGGTATAACTCCCAGCCCGGTGTCCGATAACTTCTGCCAACTCCTTTTCAATCCTGATTAGCATGATGCAAAAAAGCCGCTCCTCCATCACGAAGGGGCGGCTCACATTTATAGTTATAGGTGTATAAAGTTTTTATGCTTTTTACAAGCAATGATTATTGAGCCAACTTGCCGTCTGAGCCCAATACGTTAACGATTTTGTGTTTGTACATCTTTTCCATTTCGTCACGAGCCGGGCCCAAATATTTACGCGGGTCGAATTCAGCCGGTTTTTCGAACAATACCTTACGAACAGCAGCTGTCATGGCAAGACGAGAGTCAGAATCGATGTTAATCTTGCAAACTGCAGATTTAGCAGCCTTACGCAATTCGTCTTCAGGAATACCGATAGCAGCTTCCAGTTTTCCGCCATATTGGTTGATCATATCCACATATTCCTGAGGAACTGAAGATGATCCGTGCAATACGATGGGGAAGCCCGGAAGTTTTTCCATTACAGCATCCAATACGTCGAATGCCAAAGGAGGAGGAACCAGACGACCTGTCTTCGGATCTACGTGGCATTGTTCGGGTTTGAACTTGTATGCACCGTGAGAAGTACCGATAGAGATAGCCAACGAGTCGCAACCTGTACGGCTAGAGAAGTCGATAACTTCTTCAGGGTTAGTATAAGTATGGTGTTCTGCAGAAACTTCATCTTCTACACCAGCCAATACACCCAGTTCACCTTCTACAGTTACATCATATTGATGAGCGTATTCAACGACTTTCTTAGTCAAAGCAACGTTTTCTTCGTAAGGCAGGTGAGAACCGTCAATCATCACTGAAGAGAAACCGAGGTCTACGCAAGACTTGCAGAGTTCGAAAGAATCTCCGTGGTCGAGGTGAAGAACGATTTCAGGATGTTCGCAACCCAATTCTTTAGCAAATGCTACAGCACCTTCAGCCATGTAACGAAGCAAGGTCTGGTTTGCATAGTTACGCGCACCTTTAGAAACCTGCAGGATAACCGGAGATTTTGTTTCTACCGAAGCTTTGATGATAGCCTGCAGCTGCTCCATATTGTTGAAGTTGAAAGCCGGGATAGCGTATCCACCTTTAATTGCTCTAGCAAACATCTCTCTGGTGTTTACCAAGCCTAAGTCTTTGTAATTAACCATTGTTGTACGTTTTATAATTGTTAGTGAAATTAATTCCATTGCAAATGTAAAAAGAAATGTGGCAAATCCACCACATTCTTCCCGAAAAAACAATCCATGTTAAGGTGTTTTATTAAAATTCACACGTTTTTTTTAAGAATCAGCAAGGATGCAAAGTGAAGGTAGCAAAAACAACAAACGGCTGACAACCAAACACCCTGCCCCCCTTTGAAGAATAAAAAACAAAGAAAGCATTGTTTATTTCCGGTTTTCATCTCCTTAATCAAGAAATCTGCGAATTCTCTCGTGAAAAAACATCCAAAACTTTTTCTATTTCAAAGAAAAGCCGTATCTTTGCAACCCGAAACAAACCATTACACAACAATGTCCGAAAAGAGAATCGGATGTTACCAACAAAACATTGAATAATAACAATAAAAAGTATATACTGAAATGAAAAAAGGCATTCATCCTGAAAACTACCGTCCGGTAGTATTTAAAGACATGTCAAATGGCGACATGTTCTTGTCACGTTCAACTTGTGCAACCAAAGACACAATCGAATTCGAAGGCGAAACTTATCCTTTGGTAAAGTTGGAAATCTCCAGTTCTTCTCACCCGTTCTATACAGGTAAATCAAAATTGGTTGATACCGCAGGACGTGTAGACAAGTTCATGAGCCGTTACAACCGCATTAAGAAATAAAAATTTCGTATTTTGTTCCATAACAAGACCGGGCATCCTGCATTCCAGCAACGATGTCCGGTCTTGTTTTATTTATCCATTGTCCTTTTCCCGGATTTCCACGCGGCGGATTTTCCCGCTGATAGTCTTAGGCAATTCTTCGACAAATTCTATCACACGCGGATATTTATAAGGAGCAGTTACCCGCTTCACATGATCCTGAAGTTCCTTTATCAAGTCGGGACCGGCTTTTGCCTTATAATCTTTTGCCAATACAATGGTAGCCTTCACCACCTGACCGCGGATTTCATCAGGCACTCCCGTTATGGCACACTCTACTACGGCTGGATGGGTCATCAGGGCACTTTCCACTTCGAACGGACCGATGCGATACCCCGAACTCTTGATGACATCATCGGCACGTCCTACAAACCAATAGTAACCATCTTCGTCACGCCAAGCCACATCACCGGTGTAATATACTCCATCGTGCCAAGCCTCACGGGTCAGTTCGGGCGCACGATAATATTCCTTGAACAACCCCAGCGGTTTGCCTTTGTCGGTACGTATCACGATTTGTCCTTGTTCGCCATCCTCGGCAGAGCGGCCGTCAGGCTTCAACAGGTCTATCTGATATTGAGGATTAGGCACGCCCATGCTTCCCGGCTTGGGTTCCATCCACGGGAAAGTGGCAAGTGTCAAGGTAGTTTCGGTCTGTCCAAATCCTTCCATCAAACGGATGCCCGTTATCTTCAAAAAGGTTTCGTAAACCGAATAGTTCAACGCCTCACCCGCCGTGGTACAATACTCCAATGAAGACAAGTCGTATTTGCTCAAGTCCTCACGGATAAGGAAGCGGTAAATGGTGGGAGGTGCACAAAGTGAAGTGATGTGATAATCGTGAATCTTCTTCAGAATATCAGAAGGTGTAAACTTCTCGTGGTCGTAGACGAAAATGTTAGCCCCTGCTATCATCTGCCCATACAGTTTTCCCCATACAGCCTTGCCCCAGCCTGTATCGGCAATGGTAAAATGCAGGCTGTCTTCGTGCAGGTTATGCCAGAAGCTCGCCGTAGTGATATGTCCCAAAGGATAGGTGAAATCGTGTGCCACCATCTTCGGTTCGCCGGTAGTGCCCGAGGTGAAGTACATCAACATGATGTCATCGTTGGTGTTTACATTCGCGGGACGTGTGAAAGGTGCAGCATTTTCGATGCCTTTATGAAAATCCTCAAATCCTTCGGGATACTCAGGACCTACGCTGACCAGCTTTTCTACGCTGGGTGACTGAGGCATTGCATCTACTATATGTTTCAGAATCACTCCTTCACCCGCAGCTACAATCATCTTGATAGTAGCAGCCTGACACCGATAGACAATGTCTTTCTTCGTCAGCAGGTGGGTAGCAGGGATCGCCACAGCTCCTATCTTGTGCAAAGCGATAATCGAAAACCAGAACTCATAGCGGCGTTTCAATATCAACATCACTTTGTCGCCCTTGCCTATTCCCAGACTCTGGAAATAAGAAGCGGTCATATCGGTATATTTCTTCAAATCGGCGTAAGTGAACTGGATACATTCGCCTTTGTCATTGGTCCACAACAGTGCATTCTTTTCCGGACGTTCTGCTGCCCAAGCATCCACGATGTCGTACCCGAAATTGAAATTCTCAGGCACATTTACTCTAAAATTCTTGATGAAATCCTCTTGCGAGGAGAAAGTTGTCTGACTTACAAATCTTTCTAACATACGTGTTTCGTTTTTTTCACCACAAAGAACACAGAGGCATACGGAGGAAAATTTAAAACCTCTGTGATACCCTGTGTCCCCTGTGGTGAATTTCCATTATATAAACCAATTTTATTGCATCACTACCGCAAGGAACTTCACGGTTTTTCCATCAAGCGCCAACATGCCGTGCGGCTTGCTTGAATCGAAATACAGGCTGTCACCCGGATTCAGTATCAGTTCTTTCCCATTGATGTTCAATAACAGGCGGCCTTCTATTACTAAGTTGAACTCTTGTCCTTCGTGTGTGTTAAAGTATACGGCAGTACCTTCGGGTTTAGGTTCTACCGTCACAATAAACGGGTCGGCTATCCTGTCCTTAAATCCCGAAGCGAGTGATTCATACTTATAAGCCTTGGTACGTTCTACCGAAACTCCTGTCCCTTTACGGGTAAGGAAATACGATTTCATCTTCGGCTCCTCACCAAACATCAGTTCATCTAGCGTAATGCCATATTTGTGGGCGATGCGTTGCAAAAGACTGACCGAGAGGTCGCTTTCTCCTGATTCAAGGGCACGGTATTCTTCAGCTGTCAGTTTACAGTCCGATGCCACTTCTTCCACGCTTAGCTCCAATGCGTCGCGCAATCCCCGCAAACGCTCGGCAATTTGTTTTATCTGTTCATCCATATCTATAATTCTGTTAGTTCTTGCCAAAATTACGAAAGATTTTGATAAGGAACGGCAGAAAATTGGAAAAATTATAAAAATAGTACGCCTTCAAGTCAAAAAGGCCTCTTACTCATTTCATTAGACAAAATGAGACACAATAACGGACAAAGTGAAAGCGACAAGTAACTCTTAGCACTTTGTCTGATATAAAGAATCAATAACTTTGCAAAAAATTAATATCTTATAACAATGTAGGCTTATGAATTTACGACTTCTTTTTTTATTGGCAACATGCTTTATGTTATCAACTGTACACGACATACAAGCACAAGTAGAACGAAACGCTATTTATAAAATAGGTATAGGGCACTTTAATTACACTCCGAAAGGAGAAAATGACAATGCCGGCAAAGTATTGAAAAATATCACTTCATCAATTATAAAAGGGAAAAATACCACCCAGCTGTCCGATTATGCCGATGATGTAAGGGCAAGTATCGCCAAAGGATTCGGGAATGTAGTCAGACTGCAGGTGATAGACGGGAAAACATTTCAAAACGAAAAACTTCAAGACAAAAATCTTCTTTACACAGACGGAACCATTGTCAGCATCAGTGCTACATCCAACGGTCCTTCGCTTAAAGAACGGAAAAGGCTGAAAAATTCAGCGTTTACACCTTATACGAATGTGGAAGCCAACATAAGCGTAACCGTTAATGTAAAGAATGCATATACCGGTGTGATGGAAGACAGCCGTACTTTCAATGCCAGTGGTTCTGATACAGCCAGCGAAGACAAGGCGGTGACGGCAGCACTCAGTAACCTTTCCGGAATCATTGCCGGTTATTTCAATGCCAGGTATCCCGTCAATGCCACTATCATAGAGCGGGGTGAAATAAAAAAAGAAAAACAAAAAACGGTATACATTGATTTAGGCACTTCGCTGAGTGCTTACAAAGGCCAGCAGTTTGATGTCTATTCGGTAAAGGAGATTGCCGGGAAAGAGGCACGGATTGAAATCGGCCGTTTGAAAGTAGAAGAAGTACTGGGAGAGGAATTAAGCCTATGCAAAGTTACAAAAGGAGAGAAAGAAATAAAAACGGCATTAGACAACGGAAGCACATTAGTGGTTACCGTCAGAAGATGAGATTAATAATCCTAAAATAAAAAGTATGAAAACAAAGCAAAAAATTCAAAGAATGAAACAAATGATGCTTCTCATTTGTTGTTTGTTACCCATCTTTTCATCCTGTTCTTCGGATGAAAGCAGTACTGCAAATTTTACAGTGAGATACCAAGAACACTCTCCTTGGACCATAGACCCAGCCATTGTTGAAACCATCTTGGAATACCAAGACCAGCAACAGCTGATAAATAACTCTATCCCCATCACCATCGACCATGCCGAACTTACAGACGAAGATCTCAGGGATATGTCTATGCAGGCATGCAGCCAAGCCATCCAAAACATGAAAAAATACGATTATAACCAGGTAATACGGGATGCCGGACTCAGTGTTTCCGAGCCTGTCACCTTAACAATCAGCTATCAAGTAGGACTTATAGGAAATTGGGGAGACGACATTATCTCTTACGGAAATATCCTGCTGAAAATCGACCTTCGGTAATTTATGCACACCGACCGGAATCCGGACGACTCTCTGTTTGTGTGATTTCATTCAAACTGAGAGTCGTTCTCTTTTCCGAATGCCTTCATATATTGTGCCGGAGTCATGCCGCAGACCTTATAGAAAGCACGGTAAAAAGTGCTATGACTGTTGAAACTTGCTTCTTTGGCTATCGCATCAAATGACAGGTTCGGTTTTTCTTTCATCAACTTTATCGCATATTCCACACGCAAACGATTCAGATAAGAACTCACATTATCTGCATTGGCATACTTACGGAGGATACGCGGCAAATCGTTCTTATTGATATTGCTCAAGCTTATCAGTTCATCTCGGCCAAAATCGGGCTGGAGGAAAAGCTTGTCTTTCACTACGGCATATTCCATACGTAAAAAACGCCTGTTCTCCATCGAGATGTTATCTGCACAATCCGATACCGAGTCCGAAATTCCTGTTCCATCAGGTTGGCTTTCCTGATTTTTCCCTTTTTCATCCAACAATGCTTCAGGATTTCCCCAACAAACCTTATGCAATTCTTCACGTTGTGCCAACAGTTCTTCGATTTGCTTTACAGCTATGCGGTTTTTCCGACGGGTAATAGTCAGATTCCGGCAAGTAATCACTAAAAAGATTACCAAAAAGAACAATAAGCAACATAAACCACCCATCAGGAAATTGCGCTTCTGCACTTCAACCTGCGTATTTGCCAGTTGCAATTCTTTCTCATGCAAGCGGAAAACCGTAGCATACTCATGTGCCCGACTCGCCTGTTCACGGCTATAAATGCTATCGAGCAACACAGTAAGCCGTTGCTGGTAGGCATCCGCTTTCTCATAAAGTTTCAACCCACGATATGCCTGGGCAAAACGGTCTAATATCACACTATAATTATAGTTTAACGTATCATTGCCATTTCCTCCCTGCCGGTAAGCCAGCATATCAACCGTATTCAAACGCAGCACTTCCTCATATCGCCGCATCTCCAACAAGTATGGAACAATCTCACTGGCACCGAAAGGTGACTTTGACATTTCGGTCTGTTCAAAACGATTGTAATATTCAGCCGCTTCTTCCTTTTTACCTGCCTGTAAAAAAATGTATGCCATTTTCGAATAACAATACCCATATTGCTGGTCAATGTATCCGGCAGGCGGACCAGACATCTTGCTCATGCGACGTATCAATGCCTCACGCAGTTTGCCTATTTTAATGGCTTCCTCATAATTACCACTATCAATAAAGATTCCCATCATTCCACCATAAGCTGTAGAAAGGCGTGCCATGACACTTACATTTTTGGTATCTTCGATAAGACTTATGCCCTTCCGGTAAAATGTCAGAGCCTCATCCCTCCGCTCCATATTCCGGTGCATGCGTCCTAAATTAAAATATACGCTAGCCTCTTTATCCGGTCTATCCAATTGACGTGCCAGCTCCATCATCTGCTTTCCGAAACGGATAGCATCTTCGTTTTTCCCCTGTTCGACCAAAGTCGTAAGCAACATTGCCAGCACTCTCAGTTTCCGCATGGGAACTAACCGTATAGAGTCTTGAGCCAAAGCTTTCCGCGCAAATCTTTCCTCCAGCAGATATTCACCCCTTACCTCATAACACATGCTTCGCAACATGTCTATCTCGAAAGGCTGTAACCCTGGCACATGATGCTCTTCGATGGAATCCAACAGTTGTAATGTCTGGTTGGGTTCCTGCAAATGAATCCGTTGTATGTATTCAAAACTGATGACACTATCGGGCACCTCCGATACTGCCCAACATTGCCCCACTCCCAATAGGAAAAGGAATAAACAGATAATTTTCATGTCTCTAAAAACCACATTTTAATGGCAAATATAGATAAAAAAAGAATGCCTGCAAAAAACAAATGCATTTCATCCATACATTATCTGTCATTCCAGATACAAATAATCGTAATGCACCAGCGGACGTTTTCCATGTTTGCCCAACATCAGTCTGGCATCTGCCGAACTTACTCCGATACGCCCTACCCCTATCTGTATTCCTCCGGCATCCATAATCCTCACAATATCATCTTTTTCGAAATCTCCCTTGATGCATGTTACACCTACCGGCAGGATACTTACCGCCTTCTTGCCTTTTAATGCCTCTACAGCCTGAGCGTTTAAGTGCAACTCTCCCTTGGCGAACCCTTCACTATGGGCTATCCATTTCTTTACACTCGATACAGCTTCGGATGCAGGCACAAACCGTGTACAAACCGTGTCTTCGGGATACTCCAGCAAATCGGTCAAAATATTATCCCGTTTTCCATTGGCGATAATAACCGTGATACCCTCGTCTGCTACTTTACGGGCAATAGTGGTCTTGGTAAGCATACCACCCCGACCGAATCCGGATTTTTCGGTCTGTATATAGTCGGACAGATCTTTCCCTTGCTCTACTTCCCGTATCACCGAAGTGCCAGGCTCTGAAGGCGAACCATTGTAAATGCCATCGATGTTGCTCAGGATAATCAACGCCTGCGCATCAAGCATCGAAGCCACCAAGCCCGAAAGCTCATCGTTATCCGTAAACATCAGTTCGGTCACCGAAATGGTATCGTTTTCATTGACTATGGGAATCACTCCATTCTCCAGCATCACCTGCATGCAATGCCGTTGGTTCAGGTAATGCCGGCGTGTGCCAAAACTTTCTTTCGTGGTCAACACCTGCCCTACGGCTATGCCGTGCTCGCGGAACAGTTCATAATAACGGTTGATTAATTTGGCTTGCCCTACGGCCGAATACAGTTGCCGTTGGTCTACGCTGTCCAGCTTACGCGAAACCTTTATCTCACTCCGCCCCGAAGCGACTGCTCCTGAAGAGACCAGCACCACTTCCACTCCTGCCTTGTGCAACTCTGCTACCTGGTCGACCAGTGCCGACATACGGGTCACGTCCAGCGTCCCGTCCTTCCGTGCCAGCACATTGCTTCCTATTTTTACCGTTATCCGCTTAAACTGATATTCCATTTTCCTATACCTTAATTATAATAATGTACACACTAATAAGCACAACACTTTCATATAGTCTTTATCCGTACGTCGGAACATTTCGTCCCGAAGCTGTTTAATCATCGTAGACTTTTGCTTCTTCACCGCACTTTCGGATACATCCAGCAACCGGGCTATTTCTGCATTCTTTAACCCTTGTTCAAAACTTAATTCGAACAGATGACGATATTTTTCCGGCAAAGCCCGAATCGAATCAAAAAGCAAATCAAGCACTTCCTGTTCAATCAGACTATTCTGAAAATCCTCATCCTCACGATTGGCAAGATAATTCTCCTGTGCCATCTGCCGGCGCAAAATAGAAACAGCCTGATTATGCACACATGCATACAAATATGACTTGAATGCTGCTGCCGACCGAAACGTGTCACGCATCTGATAAGTCTTATAAATGGCATCCTGTACGCAATCTTCTGACATAAATGACATGTCTCCGCCCAAGCACCGGGAAGCATACAAAATCAATTTGCCATATACATTTGCATATAGCGAATCTATTTTCCCTTGTTGAAAGTCTATGAATATCCTCTCGTCTGTCATCTTCATTTCTTGGTTTACAGGGGCAAAAATATAAAAAACATCGAACGTTATATAATTTTTTCAATAAAAAAAAGGATTTTCAAACTGTCCTTTTTCTCTCCTGTTGCGTCTTTATTATAAAATATGATTGAAAAAAGGGTTAAAATGAAGACATCTGTAGAAAATAAACGAATTGTAGAACTCATTTATAAACATATCATCGGAACGATTCTTCCGGAAGAGGAACTTGAGTTGGAAGCCTGGCGAAAAGCCAGTCCTCAGCACGAGACCCTATACCAACGTCTGACCGACATTCGCTTTCTGGAACATGAATACCGACGGCTGAACCTCATTGATACAAATCGTCCATTGACGGATATGCAAGCACGTATCCAACAGGGCAAACATCCCAAACGCCGGCTGGGACAACTCATTGCATTAATCGCGACCACATCCATTGCAGCCATGTTGTGTATTGGCTATTTCATAAACACATCTTTCCATCCCGAAGAAGAGCCACCTACACTGGCCCGACAACTGGAAATGGCCGACATCACCGCAGGTAAGACACAAGCCACACTAACTCTCGATAACGGAACAGAAATCAAGCTCGATGCAGATTCGGCCAACAATATGCGCCTCATTGCACAACAACAAATTTCCACAAAAGCAACAGACGATTACCGTACACGTATCAACAAGCTTACGACTCCACGGGGAGGGGAATTCAAAATCGTATTGGAAGACAGCACTGAAGTATGGTTGAATGCCGAATCACAACTCATCTATCCAGATAATTTCAATACCGGTGACCGACGCGTAACTCTCACCGGTGAGGCATACTTCAAAGTAGCCAAAGACAGCTTACGCCCTTTCTACGTAAAGTCGGGCGATATGACCGTGCGGGTATACGGTACGGAATTCAACATTCACGCATACACCGAAGACAAACAAATTTACACCACCCTCGTTTCCGGAAGCATCGCTTTGCAACCTCTTGACGGAAGCAAAGCCGAACTGGTGTTGACTCCTGGACATCAAGCTATATTCCACAAAAAAGATTTTTCAACCAGTATCCGAAGCGTAGACACCCAGGCCGCAACCAGCTGGCACACCGGCCGATTTTCTTTCGAAGAACAAACCTTGGCACAAATCATGCGGACCCTGGCACGCTGGTATAAATTCGACTATACATTCGAAGACGAACGACTGGCAGACATCGTGTTCAAAGGCAGTGCACCACGTTATGCCAACTTGTCGGAAGTATTATCCATCCTGGAGAAAAGCGGAGGAATCAAATTTGGCGTAAAAGAAGAAAAAATTATCATTTCCATTAATTAATAACAAAATGACTAACTATGAACAGTAGCAGACGAAGACTACTCAGTCTCATTTTACTGGGTATCTTAGGCATGCCGGTATCGGCACAAGACATCGACACCGTGTATAAGAATACACCTATCGAGAAAGTCTTTTCCGACTTAAAGGAAAAGACATCGTATGAATTTGTGTACCAAAAACAAATTCTACAAGGAGTAAAGCCAATCACTTGCACACTGAAAGACAAGCAACTGGAGGAAGTACTTGACCAAGTGCTAAAAGGAACCGGACTTACCTATGAAATCGTGGATAAAACCGTGATTATCCGCAAAGGCAAACTGAACGAGAAAACCACCCATCGCATCTTCGGTACGGTTATCTCCGAAGAAGACAATCTTCCCGTAATCGGAGCCTCTGTACGTCTTCTGGACGAACAGGGTAAAGAAACAGCTTTCGGGACGGTGACCGACATGGACGGCAAATTTGAAATCAGCAATTATACTTTCGGAGGTAACTTCAAAGTACAAGTATCTTATATCGGTATGAAGACTTTGGTAGCCAATGCCACCGAAAACATGCACATCGTGCTGGAAAGCGATTCCCACATGCTTCAAGATGTCGTAGTGACCGGTATCTTCAAGAAAGCGCGCGAAAGCTATACCGGTGCCGTATCTACCATCACCAATGAAGAATTGAACATCTATCGTGGACAAAACCTGTTGCAGACATTGAAAAACATCGATGCCTCGCTGAACTTTGCTGTCAACAACCTGGTAGGTAGTAACCCGAATAACCTTCCACAGATTACCATCCGTGGCAATTCATCGCTTCCGATGAGTGTACAAGAATTCAACGAAAATGCTTCCAATGCCGTCAATACACCCCTCATCATCATGGACGGATTCGAGATTTCACTCGAACGCCTGATGGACTATAACGATGAGGAAATCGAATCAATCAACATTTTAAAGGACGCAGCAGCCACGGCCATTTATGGTTCACGCGGTTCGAACGGTGTCATCGTTGTCGTAACCAAGCAACCGGAAGCAGGTAAATTACGTGTTAATGCCGAAGTGGGAATTGACCTGAATATTCCGGATCTCAGCTCATACGACTACCTCAATGCTGCCGAAAAGCTGGAATTGGAACGTTCGTTAGGCTTATACAATTCAAGCGATACGGACGAAGACCGCCTTTACCAGCAAATCTACAACGAACGTCTCCTTCGCGTACAGTCCGGACAAACGACCGATTGGCTCAGCAAGCCGGTACGAAACGCCGTAGGTTCACACTACAACCTGCGTCTGGAAGGAGGTAGCGAAGAATTCCGTTGGAGTGCTACAGCTAACTATAAAGACATAGAAGGTGCCATGAAGAACAACTCACGCCGCACGTTCACCGGAGGTATCACCTTGATGTATAAAGTAAAAAACTTCACGTTCAAGAACTATACCTCATACAGTATGGTACGCGCTACAGAAAGCAACTATGGTTCATTCAGCGACTACGTAGCCCAACAACCTTATAACATGCCCTACGATGAAAATGGAGAAATCGTGGAATTTTTCGAAGGCTTCTATGGCTCCAGTCAAGGACGAGGCAGCTCCAATCCGTTATACGATGCCAGCTTAGGTTCATTCGACAAGAACGGTTATGAGGAGCTTACCAACAACTTTGCTGCAGAATGGAACATCCTGAAAGGTTTGATCCTGCGGGGACAATTTGGTATCACGACCACAACTAATCATAGCGATAACTTCCTTTCACCCAAAGACTCTTATTTTACCTCCGATGAAGCTACGGCCAACGAATTTGCCACAGGTGACGGTTATTTCCGCCGGGGGTCTTACACATACGGAACAGGCAGATCTTACAGTTACAATGGGAATGTGACTCTCTCCTATTCCAATACATTCTTGGACAAACACCAGCTTTATGTCGGTTTAGACTATTCAATCAACGAAACGAATGGATATGATTACCTGTTCAAGGTGGAAGGTTTCTCCAACGAACAACTGAACTTCTTAGGGAATGCCCGTCAGTATGCTCAAGACGGAATCCCGTCCGGAACAGAAAACCGCACCCGCCGTCTGGGACTGACAGGGAATGTCAACTACACTTACGACGGTCGTTATTATGTGGATTTGTCTTATCGTGTAGATGGCAGCTCTACTTTCGGAACAGACAAGAAATATGCTCCTTTCTGGAGTGCCGGTATCGGCTGGAACCTGCACAATGAAAAATTCCTGGCAGGCAATCCTGTACTGAATATCTTCCGTCTGAAAGCTTCTTATGGCGAAACTGGTTCGCAACAAGGTTCCGGCTCGGGTGCTGCTACCCTTTATGCCTACCAGACAGGAAATAAATACATGAACTGGAACGGAGCTACCCTGCAGGAATGGGGCAATCCGGGACTAACCTGGCAAACGACCAAAGAATTCAACGTCGGTACAGAATTCGGTTTATGGAACGGACGTATCCGGGGAGAATTTGATTTCTATACCAAAACTACCTCCAACCTGCTTTCAGCCATGTATACTCCACTTTCAATGGGCTTTCCTTCTTACATTGCCAACATTGGTGAAGTCAAGAACAGAGGCTTCGAAGCATCGTTGACGGCTTACGTTATTCGTGAGCCGCATCGGGAATTCAACTGGATTCTGAGTGGACAGTTGGCATACGACAAAAACTGGATTTCTGAACTATCGGATGCAGTTAAAGAACAAAACGAAGCCATGCTGCAAGACGAGAACTATGAAGTGGCAAACTTGTTCTACGAAGGACGCCCGCAAAACGGCATCTATGCCGTTCGTTCGTTAGGCATTGACCCCAGCACCGGCCGGGAAATCTTCCTGGACAAGGACGGCAACATCACCGACCGATGGAAAGCAGGCGATAAGGTTTATTTAGGACCGGGCTATCAACCTTATCATGGTAATTTCGGCACCATGATTATGTGGAAAGGGTTTACACTCAATGTCTCATTCAACTACTATTGGGGAGGAAAACGCTACAATTCAACATTGGTAGACCGCGTCGAAGTACCTATCTCTACCTTGAGAACATCCAATGTAGACCGACGTGCCCTGACAGACCGCTGGATGCAACCCGGCGATGTGACTTTCTTTAAAGGGTTCAGTTACGATACCACACAAGCCTCTTCACGCTTCGTCATGGATGACAATGTATTGGAATTGTCATCCGTAAGTCTCCAATATCGTTGGGACAGTGACTGGATTCGCAGATATGCCGGAGTACAGTCCATTACCTTTGCCGTGAATATGTCCGACCTCTTCCACTGGGGAAGCATCAAGGAAGAACGTGGTATCAACGACCCATATGCACGTAATATTCAAGGCAGCGTGAAATTTTTATTCTAATCATGATTTTAAATTTTTCCGGATATGAAAAAACAAGTTTTACTGATATCATTAGTAACAATGACTCTTTTCGGTCTTTCGTCGTGCAACGACTGGCTGGACGTACGTCCCGAAACAGAGCAGAAAGATGAAGACCAGTTCGCCACCTCACAAGGATTCTACGATGCGCTGGTAGGTGCTTATATGGAAATGGCAAGCCGGGATATCTATGGCGAACGGCTGACGATGACCAACATCGAATCGCTGGCACACCAATGGCTGCTCACCGAAACGGGGACCTCCCGCTACGAAGACTATTACCTGATGGAGCACGAATATGACAATGTAGCCTACGCCCAGGCTGCCGTTAAAACCATTTATGCCAAGTTGTTCAATGTCATTGCGCAAGCCAACATGATTATCAAGAACATCGATGAAAGAGGCGACGTCATCCTCAACCCGGCTATACGTTACACCATCCAGGGCGAAGCGTATGCCATGCGCGCCTATTGCCAGCTGGATGTGTTACGCCTGTTCGGCGAAGTGCCGGGCGGAACGACTCATACGGAATTGCCTTACTCCGAAACCACGGGCATTGACCAAATGCCTTCCTATTATGATTTTGACGCTTACGTGGAAAAGCTGAAAGCCGACATAGAAAAAGCCAAAGAACTGTTGATTGAAAATGACCCAGTCATGACGCATTCGTTCGAAGAGCTGAACGACAGTTATAGTGCCATAGTAGACGACAATATGCTCTATCGCCAGTCACGGTTAAACTATTGGGCAGTCAGAGCCTTGGAAGCCCGTATGTATCTTTACATTGGCGACAAAGCCCAAGCGGCGGAAATCGCACGTGAAATCATCAATGCCACCATCGATGGTGCACCGGTCATGACCCTGAGCGGAAGTGAAAATTTCAATCAAGGTTACAAGCTTTGTCCCTCCGAGTGCCTGTTCTACCTGAGCAAATGGGACGTGATGGATTATTCACGCGACTTTCTGGTAGGTGGTTCCACCACTTTCAGCAACCTGACCAGTCTGGGCATCACTCCGCAAAAATTCAATGCCATGTATAGCGGCCAAAATACAACCACACACAACCGCTATAAGAACTGCTGGAATGACAAAGCTGTAGACCAATATGGCCAAACAACAATCGTGACCACCAAGTATTATTGGGACGACGACGAGATGACCGAAGACCAAAAGATGTTCGGATGCCAGATTATCCCTATGCTGCGTATGTCCGAAGTCTACCTTATCGCGATGGAAGGCTCCACTTCGTTAGCAGAAGCCAACGATTTGTATTACGACTATCGTCTGGCACACGAAGTCCCGACCGATCCTGACTTCACTTCCCTGCATGAAGTGGCAGACTACATGATACCGGAATACCGACGTGAATTCTTTGCCGAAGGCCAGCTCTTTTACACCTACAAGCGTCTGAAAGCCACCAGCATCATGGGCAACATGCAAAGTGCTTCCGAGCAACCTGTATCCATCGAAGAAGAAGACTATGTGATACCATTGCCCACAACGGAATACAATCCTAACGACATAAACAAAACCGAATAAGCCTTATGAAACGACATATCATACTCAAATTATCAATGGCATTCTTATGCATGCCTTTTCTGACCGCTTGCGAGAAAGAGTTAAAGCCTTACAGCGACAACGATGCCTGGCTCAATTTCCGTTATATCGACTGGGATACACGGGAGGAATTGATGCAAGACGATTCTTATTATTCATTTGCCATGCGTAGTGCCTCATTGGGAATCGATTTACAACAAGACACTGTATGGCTGGAAGTGGAAACCATGGGATTTCTGTCCGACCACGACCGTACCGTAGAACTACAGCAAGACACCATCAAGGCGGAAGAGCTGGAGGAAAACGGAGAAGCCGAGGCGATTCCGGGCGTACACTTCGTACCCTTTGACGATCCGACATTGCTGACCCAAAGTTATGTCCCGGCAGGAGCTACGAGAACCAAAGTTCCCATCGTATTGCTACGCGACCCCTCTTTGGATGAAAAGAACGTGGCATTGAGGGTAACATTCAAAGACAACGGCATTTTCAAGCCCGGTTATCCGGCTTATAACACCCACACGATTCACATCTCCAGCCGACTGACCAAACCTTCGCAATGGGACATGTATTATTGGGACTACAACTTCGTCAAATATTCAGAAACCATCCACGAATTAATGATTCAGTGGACCGGTGAGCCGTGGGACGATGATTATATCAAGCAATTGGCAGAGGGTGACCCGACCTATCTCTCCTATTTACGTTCGTATTTCCAGGAAAAACTGGATGAACTCAACGCCGAACGTCAGGCACAAGGAGAAGATATCTTACGGGAACCGAACGGTGACCCCGTAAAATTTGAACCCATGTCTTTTTAAACAACGATTAAAAACATTACGACAAATGAAAAAAACAATATTTATCTCGCTCATGGTCGGCTTGCTCTGCTGCTGGTCGGCTTGTACGGAAGACAACTCATCCATGGGAACCGGACAACTCAACGAAATCGAAGTAAAAGGACTGGCGGAAGACATCAACGTGGCTTCTTATCAAGGCATCAACCTCAAAGATTTAATCCATCCCACGGTCATCACATCGCTTTCCGAAGACCAATTGGCATACGCCTGGTATCTGTATTCCAACGAAGGCAGTAACGGTCCGTACAAAGATTATCAAATAGCCACGGGCAAAGAAGTGGATTACGAAGTCAATCTGCCTTCGGGCACCTATACTCTTGTTTTCGAAGTCACGAATACGGAAACAGGCTATGCCAAGATTGTAGAATCAACCATCCACACCACCACGTCGTTCTCGAAAGGTTTCTACATCCTCAAAGAAACATCCGAAGGAACTACGGAATTAGACATGATGAACGATGACGGAATGATTCATGACCTGATTTCCACCTTATCGGGTGCCCCCATGCAAGGAAAGCCCCACAATCTCGTGATGATGTATAGCGGCGCATACATCGATACCGAAACAAACAAAACCGCCACCACCAACCTGCTGTTCGCCATCAGCGATGCCGGCAAGCTCAAAGGATATCGCACCGAAGACATGCAGGAGATATTCAACAACGATAACCTGTTCTATAGCGGAACGATGCCGGCATCCGAACGTCCGGGCACACTGGTAACCGGACCGACGGGTAACTTTTATTTCTCCAACTCCGGTGTACGTTATTATGTCACCATGACAAGCTATGGCGGTAGCGCCGGAAAATTCGGTTATCCGGTAGGCGCTACGGGCAGCAAATATGTACAAGTCATCAATGCCATCATGGGATACATCTATTGGGACAACGCAGACCATCAACTGATGCTGGTAGACTACAACGGCATGGGATCTACTCCACTCGAACCCGCCGAAGGTGTGGAATACCCCGACGACCTGGAATGCATTTCCTCCTGCGTAAGCCTTACGGCAGGCACCGTAGCCTGGTTCTTATGCGAACAGCCTTCGACAGGCAACCGTTATTTGCTCAAGACAACCAGCAGCCAATATGTAGACGAAGCCATCCAGATTGACCCGTCTTCCCACCTGGCACATAGCACCGTGCAAAGCGGAAATGGTATTTCTGCTTCCTACATTTATTGCATCGATGACGGGAAAGTATATGCGCATAGCTTGACAGACGGCTCGGAAACAAACGTTCCCTTACCCGGCATTCCTTCGGGCGAAGATGTCACATTCCTCACCAATCAATGGCTGAACTTTTCTTCACTCAGTACAGACTACAACTTCGATAACCTGATTGTAGGAACTCAGACAGGCGACACTTACAAACTTTATTTCTACGACGGACTGAACGGTGGTATGCCCATCAACGCCGCTACCAAGACTGCATCCGGCACCGGAAAAGTAAAGTGCGTACGTTTCGTCTCGCCCGTGATAGCCGCAGCCATGACGTTGGCATTCGAACCGAATCCTTTCCCTTTGTCCGACTGATAATCAACAAACTTTAAAATTTAACATGACGATATGAGAACAATTATCCTCATTATCCTGGCAGCCCTGTTGGGGGTGCCGGGATTTGCCCAAACCAATTTCCGCTCCATCACCTACGATGAAGCCCTTGCCGCGGCCAAGGCCGAAAACAAACTCGTATTCATCGACTTCTACACCGACTGGTGCGGTCCCTGCAGACGAATGGCACGTGAAATTTTTCCTCAACAACAAGTAGGCGATTATATGAACCAGCGATTTGTCTGTATCAAGCTCAATGCTGAGAAAGAAGGCAAGGAGCTGGCAAAGCTCTATCAAATAAAAGCTTATCCAACGTTTATCGCCATTGATGCAGATAAAAAGGTCATATTCACTAAAGTGGGAGGAGGAGAAGCAAAAGAATTCATTGACGAAATAGACCGGATGATTGACCCGGAAAGAACACCCGAGCGCATGAAGGCACGCTATGAAGCAGGCGAACGCACGCCCGGTCTCATTTCGTCCTATGTAGCCTACTTGAAAGCTGAAGTGCAAAAGCAACGCAACAAAAAGCCCTTGCTTGACCAAATAGATACAATGGTACACGATTATTTCCATGAACTGACAGATACCGGAAAATTGTCTCGAGAAAACCTGTTCCTCTATACCGACTACGTCCGTTCCGTCAACGATGAAATCGCTCAATATATGGTAGCACATCGGAACGACTTCGATGAACAAAGTCGGAAAGAAGTGAATCAAACCATCGAGAGACTATATTATATGGAAATATACAATTACCTGAGTGGCAACACGGCATACGAGCCCCAAACATATCAGACCCTGAAACAACAAATTAATGAACTGGGACTGAATGCAGACAAACGGTATGACCCTTGTTTTAGCCTCATCGAATGTCATGCACAGGGTGATATGAACGCTTTTTTAAAACTCTGCGAAGAGACCTATCCCATCTTGAACAAAAACCTGAAAAGCATCTTCATCAGTAATTTCAGTCTATGGTTCGAAGGGCAAGACGATGTGTTGCGTCAGCAGGCTTCCCGGTTCCTGCGAGGATTGCTTGCTGACATGGAAGCCAATGATCTGGTCTTCGCTGCCTATCAGATTGTTCAACTGGAAGGAGAAGGGCACTAAGAAGATTTATCAATAAAAAGGAGGGAACAAGTCTTTCCGATTGTCAGAAAGACTTGTTTATCCCTCCTTTCTCTTGATATTTAGAAGGTAACATTCCGAATTCTTCCTTAAAATAACGGCTAAAATACCTTGGACTATTAAAACCTACCTCATAAGCTACTTCCGATACATGGAGTTGACTTTCCCTCAGCAGTTGGGCGGCTCGTTTCAAACGAATGACACGAATAAACTCAATAGGAGTCTTACCGGTTATCTGCAACAGTTTTTTATACAGATGCACACGGCTCATCCCCAATCCACGACTCAATTCTTCTACCGAAAAGTTACTTCGGGAAATATTATCCTCCACATACTTTATAGCTTTCTCTATCAATTTTTCGTCCAATGACGTAATGACAATATCACTTGGAGTTGGATCAATGACAGCATGAGTAGCATGACGGTAACGACTCTGCTCTATCAGCTTGCGTATGCGCAACACCAATACCATCATATTAAACGGTTTGGTGACATAATCGTCCGCACCGATTTCCAACCCTTTCACTGTTGCTTCTACTGCCTGTCTCGCCGTCAACAGAATAACAGGTATATAGGCGGTCCGCTTATCTGCCTTAATCCTCCTGCACAATTCGATTCCATCCATGACCGGCATCATCACATCACTGATAACGAGATCCGGAAGTTCATCCTGCATCATATTCCATGTTTCCTCTCCGTCTGATGCCAGTTTCACCCGATACTGCAATTCCAGACTGTGCTGCATGAACATACGGAAATCAGCATTATCATCGACAACCAATAAAAGTGGAAATTCCTTCCGGCTTGTCTGCTCCGCCATCGCTTCTGTTGTTTTCTCTGACTCCGGAAGGACAACAAGCGGTTCCGGCAATACAGCAGCCACATCCACATGTCTCACCGGCAGACGAACCACAAAGACCGTCCCTGCCCCTATATTGTCGAACACCTCCACACTTCCCCCATGCAGTTGTACGAAATCGTGCACTAAACTCAATCCGATACCGTTTCCTGTAGTTTCTTCCATTCCTTTATGCGCGGCCTGATAGAAACGCTCGAATATATGCTGTTTGTCTGCATCCGGAATGCCGATTCCTGTATCCGACACTTTTATTTCCATCCATTCATTTTCCTCTTCTATGTATTCCATCATCACTGTTACACGTCCTCCGTCAGGAGTATATTTATAGTCAAAAGTAAGTGAAATGCGAATAATTCGTTTAAAAGTTGTATCTTTACGGCATGGAAATGCAGTTGTCGACATCAGAAATAGAAAATTTACGTAAACTTCA
>NZ_NFJG01000004.1:0-72118 GCF_002159755.1 Bacteroides sp. An269 | reverse complement strand
CGGGCTATCTGACGAAGAACAGGAGCGGAAAGGACCAAAAAATCGCCCAAAGCACACACGAAAACGGATACATCAAGCCAAGAAAAACTTTTTGGAGAAATTCAAAACATCTTCTTAATGAATGTCCTGATTAGCCAATACATATCTCCTGAAAACGAAGATATGTATCGGCTGATGGACATTCATTTTTTTATTCCCACTCGATTGTGGCAGGTGGTTTCGATGAAATATCGTAGCAAACTCGGTTTACGCCTTTCACCTTGTTGATGATGTCATTCGATACCTTTGCCATAAATTCATAAGGAAGGTGTGCCCAGTCGGCTGTCATGGCATCAGTGCTTGTTACGGCACGTAGTGCAACTGCACGCTCGTAGGTGCGTTCATCACCCATTACACCTACGCTCTGCACAGGTAGAAGGATGACACCTGCTTGCCATACTTGGTCGTAGAGCGCAGTTTCTTTGCCTTCAGTATTTTTTGTTTTCCAATCGCGTAGACCTTGGATGAAAATATCATCGGCATCTTGAAGGATGCGTACTTTCTCGCGGGTAATGTCGCCCAGGATACGTACGGCAAGTCCCGGTCCGGGGAAAGGATGACGAGTGATGAGGTGTTCGGGCATACCCAGTTCACGGCCTACGCGGCGTACTTCGTCCTTGAATAAGAGACGGAGTGGTTCGCAAAGTTTCAGATTCATCTTTTCGGGTAATCCGCCTACGTTGTGGTGGCTTTTGATTACTGTTCCGGTAATGGAGAGCGATTCGATGCAGTCGGGGTAGATGGTTCCTTGCGCCAGCCATTTCACATCATGTATTTTGTGCGCTTCTTCATCAAATACGTCAATGAATCCTTTGCCGATGATTTTGCGTTTGCGTTCGGGTTCGGTCACGCCTGCCAGTTCGGTAAAGAATTTTTCGCTGGCATCAACACCGATGACATTCAGGCCAAGGCATTCATAGTCATGAAGTACATTGCGGAATTCATTCTTGCGTAACATACCGTGGTCGACAAAGATGCAAGTCAGGTTTTTGCCGATGGCTTTGTTGAGCAACACGGCTGCTACTGATGAGTCAACACCTCCGCTTAGCCCGAGTACTACTTTGTCATCACCTAATTGTTCTTTCAGTTGCGCAACTGTAGTTTCAATGAATGACGCCGCGCTCCAGTCTTGTTTGCCTCCGCAGATGTCTACTACGAAGTTTTTCAGGATTTGTGTGCCGTCTTCAGTGTGATACACTTCAGGATGGAACTGTACCCCCCATAGCTTTTCTCCTTCTGCCTGATAAGCGGCAACTGCTACTTTGTCGGTAGAGGCGATAATCTTGAAATTTTTGGGTAGAGACGTAATGGTGTCTCCATGGCTCATCCATACTTGCGAGTTTTCACGGACATCTTTCAGCAACGGATTATCGTGGTCGAACTTAGCCAGATGTGCCCGTCCGTATTCACGGGTATTGGCAGGTTCTACCTTGCCTCCGTTGGTGTATGCCATAAATTGTGCACCGTAGCAGATGCCTAAAACCGGATATTTGCCACGGATATTGCTCAAATCGATTTTGAAAGCCTTTTCATCGTAAACCGAGAAAGGGCTTCCCGACAGAATCACACCAATGACGGAAGGGTCGCCGAAAGGGAACTTGTTGTAGGGAACAATCTCGCAATACATGTTCAGTTCGCGCACGCGGCGTCCGATGAGCTGCGTGGTTTGCGAGCCGAAATCGAGAATAATAATCTTTTCCTGCATATTCAGTTCTGTATAAAATTGAAAGATTGGGCAAAGGTACTCATTTAAATTGAGAATTGAAAACAGGGCGTTGAAAATTCCAACGCAAACGTGTTTAATTTTTGCGGAGGTTTATTTTTGCAGGACATCGTTTCCGGCACGTATGTTTTTTATACCATGCGTGGTATGAAATTGTGCCTTTTCTCACCACATATAGTATAAGTGTCCGTATTCATATTAATTTGTTTTGAATCGTTATTCTGAAATGGAAAAATGTAAGCCTATCCTCTTTGCAACTATCGGAATAAGGAGGCTTTCCGGATGAATTTTGTTCTTTTTTTCACTAAAGTTCGTCAATATCACACTTGGTTTTGGCGGTTAGGTTCACCTTTTATAATTTCGTCATCGTTATGGAAAAATTGATAGTAAAAGAGGTTCAGACCGGGCGTGAAATGGACGATTTCGTACGGTTTCCCCATCGGTTGTATGCGGATTGTCCTTATTATGTGCCTGATTTGGATATGGATATACGTGAGACGTTCGACAAACGGAAAAATCCGGGGCTTGATTTCTCGGATATTCAGCCATTCATCGCTTATGATAGTCATGGAGATACGGTAGGGAGGATTGCCGGCATCATTAATCATCGTGCCAACGAAAAGTGGCATACGCGTAACGTGCGTTTCGGCTTTATTGAATTTGTCGATGATATTGAGGTGGCGGGAGCCTTGCTTCGTGCTGTAGAACAATGGGGGCGGACACGGGGAATGAATGCGATACAGGGACCGATGGGAATTTTCGACTTTGACAAGGAAGGTATGCTGGTGGATGATTTCGAGCAGGTCAGTTCTATGATTACCATCTATAATTATCCGTATTATCCCCGTCATTTGGAAGCATTGGGTTATGAGAAAGAAGTCGATTGGGTTCAGATTCGTGTACAGGTTCCCGAGGAGATTCCACCTAAATATGCCCGTGTGGCGGAATTGTCGAAAGAAATGTTTGGTTTGCAGGTAAGGAAGCTGACTTCGGCCGACATTTCAGAACGTAATTATGGTAAGAAAGTATTCGATTTATTGAATGTTGCCTATTCTCCTTTATTCGGATATACCGAATTGTCGGACAGGCAGATAGATGGCTATCTGAAACGTTATTTGCCTTTGCTTGACTTGCAGTTGCTTCCTGTGATAGAGAATGAGAAAGGTGAGCTGGTAGGCGTAGCGATAACGATGCCCAGTCTTTCGAATGCGTTACGGAAGGGAGGTGGAAGACTTTTCCCGTGGGGATGGTATCCGTTGCTGCGTGCATTGAAATGGAAACGGGAAGAGAAGGCAGAACTTTTTCTGATAGCTGTCCGCCCTGATTACCAGGGATTGGGTGTGAATGCCTTGTTTTTTGCTGATCTGATACCGGTCTATAACAAGTATGGCTTCACCTGGGCAGAAACAGGACCGCAATTGGAAACAAATGTAAAGGAACTTTCACAATGGAAACCTCTACATCCGGAAATCGTGAAAAGGAGGCGGTGTTATCGGAAAGTGTTGGAATAAAATAATAAACTGATAGAATATGAGAAGAGTAGTAATAACCGGTATGGGTATCTGGTCGTGTCTGGGTACGACACTGGATGAAGTGTGCCGGTCTTTGTATACAGGAAAAAGTGGAATCGTATTCAGCCCTGAACGTAAGGATGCAGGATTCCGTTCGGCTTTATGTGCACAGATAGCCAAACCCGACTTGAAACCTTTTGTGTCGCGCAATCTGCGTCAGTTTATGCCCGAAGAGGCGCAATATGCCTATATGGCTACACGTGCGGCACTGGAGCAGGCCAGACTGGAGCCTGACTATATCGAGCAGCATGAAATAGGCATCATTTATGGAAATGATTCGGTGTCTGAAGCTACTATGACCGGGCTTGACAAGTTTCGTGAGTTTCACGATACGGCGGCATGTGGAAGCGGTACCATTTTCCAGTCGATGAACTCTACCGTGACTATGAACCTTGCTTGTCTGTTTAAATTGAAAGGTATCAATCTGACAGCATCCGCCGCTTGTGCCTCAGGCTCCCAGTCGGTAGGACTTGCGTATTTGCTTATTCGAAATGGCTTGCAGGATTGTATCGTGTGCGGTGGAGCGCAAGAAGCCAATATGTATGGCGTGGCGGCTTTCGATGGCATCCAGTCGTTCTCCATACGTGAGGACGAACCTGCCAAGGCAAGTCGTCCGTTCGATAAGGACCGGGATGGTCTGGTGCCTGGAGGAGGGGCAGCTACGTTGATTGTAGAGAGTTACGAACATGCTGTAAAGCGAGGTGCTCCTATCCTTGCCGAAGTCGTAAGCTGGGGATTCTCGGGCAACGGTGCGCATATATCTACTCCCAATGTAGAAGGTCCGGCACGCTCGCTGGAACTGTGTCTGAAGAATGGGAACGTGTCTCCCGATGAGATAGGTTACATCAATGCTCATGCCACTTCCACACGTATCGGTGATAGCCGGGAGGCACTGGCGATAGCACAGGTGTTTGGTGAGCTTCCGGTACCGGTCACTTCCACCAAGAGCCAGACAGGGCACGAGATGTGGATGGCTGGTGCCAGTGAACTGATTTATTCCATTCTGATGATGAAGAATGATTTCATAGCCGGAAACATCAATTTCGAGCATCCCGATGAAGATACAGCCCGTATTCATGTGCTTCCGGAGACGCGTCCCATACATTTCGATATGTTCTTGTCGAACTCGTTCGGCTTTGGAGGTACAAATTCGACGTTGATTGTCCGGAATGAGGGATGACGGATACGATGGAGCTGTTTTGTATGATGATTTATAAATTAAGTAAATAAATAAATAAAAACTAAGTTATGACACGCGAAGAAATCATTGAAAAAGTCAACACGTTGTTGGCAGAAGAATTTGAAGTAGAAGCATCTACATTGACTCCCGATGCAAATGTTAAGGAAACCCTTTCGCTGGACAGTCTGAGTCTGGTAGACCTGGTGGCACTTATCCAGCAGACTTATCAGGTGAAGATTCCTGTTTCGGATTTGCGTCAGATACAGACGTTTACCGATTTGTATGATTATATCGAATCACATTTGCCTGCGGCATGATGAAAGTGGATATACAGGCGTTGGTTCCACAACGTGAGCCGATAATCATGGTCGACAGGCTGGATAAGGTGGAGCATGCGTATGCGGAAACTTCGTTGGAAATCCGTCCGGACAATTTTTTTGTTGCTCCGGACGGACGATTGGAAGAGGCGGGAATCATTGAGCATATTGCTCAGTCGGCTTTGGCTTTTGCCGGTTATTGGGCTTTGCAGGCCGGAGCTTCCGAACCTCCGGTAGGATATATTGGTGAAGTGAAGAAATTCCATTGCTACCGTTGTCCGCAAACGGGAGAAATCCTGCATACCCGGATTACAATAGAAGCCGAAGCGGAAGGCATCACTCTGGTAAGAGGAGAGACTTCCGGCAACGGTACTCCGGTAGCAGATACTCAGATGAAAATATCCATTTAAGAGAGTTGAGACATGTTACTCAGAAACAATTATTATAAGGTATATAGTGCACATTATGGAGCCGAAGACGCTCTTTTTCATGTTGCTTTGTTGCCCGGATGCGATGTATATCGGGGGCATTTCCCCGGCAGGCCTGTATGTCCGGGGGCATGTAATATCGAGATGATGAAAGAATGTGTGGAAGAAGCGGTAGGCAAATGTGTATCTATTGTTTTCATTAAACAATGCCGGTTTACTTCGCTGGCATCTCCCGATGTGTGTCCCGAATTGGATCTCCGTCTGCATTTTCAGGTATTGGGGGAAGGGAGGTTCCTGTTGACCGCTACTCTATCCGATGCAGGTATTACGTATATGGAATTTAAAGGAGAGATAGAGAAATGACAGAACTTTGCATCAGAATTTATCGTTTTTTCCGGCGTCATCGTATGGTGTGTTGGATATCTCTGGTTGTGTTGTTTGCTTTCTTTGGGTATTGTGCTTCATGCATTCATCTGGAGGAGGACATCAATAAACTGATGCCTTCTTCGAAAAACGAAGATGGTACGACCAAGCTGGCTTTTGCCAACTTGCGTATTAAGGACAAGACATTTTTGGTGTTCGAAGGCAAAGAGGGTGTTTCTACCGAACGTATGGCAGAGGTGTGTGATGCCTTTATTGATTCGTTGCAGGCTAAGGATGCCTTGTCCGATTCATTACACCGGGTGATAGAGGATGTGTTTTACCGTTTGCCTGAAGAACTCTTGCCGGATGCCATTGATTACCTGAGTGGACATTTTCCTGCTTATATCGATACAAGCTTTTATGCCTGCATCGACACGATGCTGACCGAAAAGCATTTTCGCCGGCAGATGGAGATGAATCGGAAGGATTTGCTCAGCCCGATAGGCACGTTATATCCCGAACTTATCCAGATGGATCCGCTAGGTATGCGTATGCTTCTGAAGGAGCAATTCTTGCCGGCATCAGCTGGAGAGAAAAAAGGAGGTTATAAAATCCTTGACGGGCATATTTTCGTAAGTGACTCTACGGTGTGTGTGGCATTTATTACGCCCCGCTATTCGGCAACTAATACAGGTCAAGGTTCTGCTTTGTTTACGATGTTGAATGAACAGATAGCTCAATTTGCCCAGACGGCTCCTGACATCAAGATAGCTTATCACGGTACGCCTGCCAGTGGCTTTTATAATTCGAAACAAATCAAGTCGGACTTGGCTGGCACCCTTTCCGGTTCGTTGCTTTTCGTATTGGCTTTTATTTTTGTTTGCTATCGCAATTGGGATACACTTCCTTTGTTGGTCTTGCCCGTCCTGTTCGGAACGTTATTCGGACTTGCTTTGATGTATTTCATCAAGGGACAATTTTCATTGTTGGCATTGGGTATCGGAGCGGTTATTTTGGGTGTGGCATTCAGTTATGTGTTACACATCATCACCCATTATAAGTATGTTGGTAATCCCGAACAGGTCTTGCGTGACGAAGTCAAGCCGGTGTGTCTGGGTTGTCTTACAACCATTGGCTCGTTTATGGGAGTAGTATTTATTCGTACCGAGTTGTTGCAGGACTTCGGACTTTTTGCCACTTTCGCCATTCTGGGCACTACGGCATTCAGCTTGATCTATTTGCCGCAGTTCTTAAGTCCGAAGCGAAATAAGTTGAACCGGCGTGCCTTTGCCTTAATTGACCGTATCAATGCAGTGCCGTTCGACAGAAGCAAACCTTTATTGATTGTTATTCTGGTGGTAACTGTGGCTTGTATCGGATTTTACCTGGCCGGAGGCACACGTTTTGATGCTGATATGCATAACCTGGGATATAAGGCAGATATTACCACCTATTCGGAAGAATTGTTGCGAAGCAAGACGTATACGGGCGATAAAGAGAAATATTTCGCCACTTCTGGAGCTACGAAGGAAGAGGCGGTGGAGCGTTTTGCCGGAATGGCCCGGAAACTGGATTCGCTTCAGCAGGCAGGACTGGTGAAAGGCTATACACGTACCGACCGGATATTCGTTCCTTTACGTGTGCAACAAGAACGTATAGATGCCTGGAAAGCATATTGGAACGAAGACCGTCTGAAACGGGTGCACGAGTTGATTACCCGTACGGCACCTCAGGTTGGCTTGCGTCCCGAAGCTTTTGACTTGTTTTTCGAATATGCTACTGCCGATTATCATCCGGATGCCTTGTATGAGGCGGGTATCATCCCTGCAGGATATCAGTCTACATTAATGGAGCAATCGTATAATGGCGAATACCTGTGTTTTACGTCGGTGAGATGCGCCAATGATACGGTGCGTAGCAAGACGAGCGATTATCATCGTATTTGCGATGCTATTGCAACACAGCCTCACATGTTGGTGTTGGATACCTATTATTATACTACGGATACTTTGATGCAATTGAACGATGACTTCAGTGTATTGCAATGGGTTTCTATGCTTTTTGTCTTGCTGGTCTTGTTTTTCAGCTTCAGGGGGAATATCCGGTATACGTTACTGGGATTTATGCCGATTGTATTCAGTTGGCTTATTGTATTGGGAATGATGGTGTTGTTCGATATGAGTTTTAATCTTATCAACATCATTATCTCTACTTTTATTTTTGGTATCGGAGTGGATTATAGCATCTTTGTCATGAGTGGACTGATAGGAGAAGAACGCGACACGCGATTGCTGGGATACCATAAAACCGCTATTTTCTTCAGTGCGGTTATATTAGTGGTAACTGTAGGCTCGATGTTGTTTGCGGTACATCCGGCAATCCGTTCGGTGGGCTTCTCTACCTTGGTCGGATTGCTGGCGGCTGTTATTATCTCTTATGTGCTACAGCCCGCTGTGTTCAGAATGATTCAGAAGAAGAAATGAAATACGATATTATAATAATAGGAGGCGGACTGGGGGGACTGGTGTGTGGCTGTATCCTTTCACGGGCGGGAAAACGTCTGCTCGTGCTGGAGAAAGGAAAGCATACAGGTGGATGTATCCAGAGTTATCGCCGGGGAGGAATGGAGTTTGATACAGGGTTCCATTATGTGGGAGGACTGGAGGAAGGACAACTCTTGCGTCGGGTATTCGACTATTTGGGATTGATGAAACTTCCGTGGAAGCGCATGGATGAGGTGGTCGACCGTGTGATGATAGGAAAGCGTACCTTTGCACTGGCACAAGGTTATGACCGGTTTGCCCAAATGCTTGCCGATGAGTTTCCGGCGAAAAGAGATGCCTTATACCAATATGCTGATTTGTTGAAGCGGACGGAAGAAATGCAGCTGAATGCCTTGAACCCTCATTCATCGGATATGGATTTCCATACTTGGATGTTGGAGACCAATGCGTACCGGTATCTGCAGGAGAAGTTTGACGATTCTTTGCTGGTCGACGTGCTGAGTGGTGCTTCACTGAAGATGGAACTGAGAAAAGACACATTGCCGTTGTTTACATTTGCTCATGGCTATTGTGGTTATGTGGGCAGTAGTTGGCGGATTGCAGGCAGTGGTTCGCTGATAGCAGAGGCGTTGGCAGAACAAATCCGTTCGCAGGGAGGCGAGGTGATATGTAATGCGGAAGTAGATGAATTACTGGAAAAGGAAGGTCAACTGACGGGAGTCCGGTGTAAGGACGGAAGAATTTACGAAGGGATACAATTCATTTGTGCCACCCATCCGGCAGAGATGTGCCGGATGTTGAAGCAAGGGGGATTGCTGAAGAATGTGTATCGTCACCGGATATGCCGGCAGGAAAACACCAATGGGATGTTTACGGTATCGTTGTGCCTGAAACCTCATGCATTGCCTTATGCGAACTGGAATTACTATGTATATCGGCATCCTGATATTTGGACATATCCGTCAGATGGAGAAATTGACCGAGTATTGGCAGCCAGTCATGTTCCGGACGATGGAGGAGAGTATGTGCGGCAAATCGATTTATTGGCTCCGATGGACTGGAGTCTGTGCCGTCCATGGATATTTACCCAAGTAGGTAAGAGAGGACCGGAGTATGAGGCAATGAAACTCCGTATGGCAGATGCCTGTATGACATTGGCCGAATCGTGTATACCTGGTTTGCGGAGAGCGGTCGTGCAATGTTATACCAGTACTCCGCTTACATACCGTGACTATGTGCATACTCCCGACGGGTCGGCTTACGGCATGCGGAAAGATTTCAACAGTCCGTTTGGAGGGATGCTTCCGGTGCGTACGCCCATTCCCGACCTGTTCCTCACAGGACAAAGCCTGATGGTGCATGGTGTGCAAGGTGTAACTATGACCGCGCTTTTCACGTGTGCGGAAATTATAGGACGGGATTGGATATGGAAGCAAGTGATACAGAAATAGAATATAGTTAATTTAAAGACAGAACATATATGGAACTACAGACGGATGTATATGCCTTGACCCGGGAAGTGGCGGCATTGGTCGGCTTTTTGATTTCGCCCGAAGCCGGATACATTACGGGAGAGGTAATATCAATTGATGGAGGACTTTATACATGAGAACAACGATGAAAAGATGGCTGGTATGTTTATCGGTATTTTTGCTGGCATGTACTACATTTATGTGGGCACAAGGTGCCGGCATGACACAAGTCATGAAGAAGTATAGAAGTGTGCATACGCTTACGGCTTCTGTGGTGCGTATCAAGCACAATGTAGCTTTTGCAGAAGATGCCAGATTGGATGGGAAACTTTATTTCAAGGCTCCCGGACGGATGTGCATGCGTTTCGAAGGAGATAAGGATATGTTGCTGATGGAAGGCAATGAATTTACGATGGTAGAATCGGGACGTAAAAGCGTGGCAAAAGGGCAGACACAAGCTCAATTCGAATCGCTGGTAGAGGTGTTCAAGCAAATGGTGCTGGGCATGGATATTTCGGTTAGTCCCGAAGAACTGGCAGAGGTGAAAATGGAAGAGAAAGATGGTCTTTGTACCTTGACAGTAACACCTCGGGTAGATGGAGGAAACAAGGTGCGCCGCAGATTGTTGTTTTCTTCTTTTGTACTGACCGTCGACTTGCAGAAAGGAGAGTGTAAGAGCTTGCAGATGAATGAACGGGGGCAGAACTATACCCGTTATGACTTTTCCGGTTTTATGTTGGATGCCCATGTGCCGGATACAGCATTTCAACTTCCATAAGATATGAAAAAAGAGTTGTTGGACATTTGCCAGGTGCAAGTGAAGTTTAGCGAAATCGATTCGATGCGCCGGGTATGGCATGGTTCTTATGTGACATATTTCGAAGACGGACGAGAGTCTTTCGGCAGGCATTATCCGGGCATCGGATATGCCGATATGCAGCGGGAAGGCATTTATGCGCCTGTATATGATTTACGTGTCCGCTATTATGCTCCGCTTTTGTTGAACGATGGTGTCGAAATACATACCCGCTATGTGTACAAGCCCGGTGCAAGATTGGATTATATGTATCAGGTCTTTCGTGCAAGCGACCATACGCTTTGTGCCGAGGGCACCACGGTGCAGTTGTTTATCGATGCACAGGGGGAACTGATGGTGGAAAAGCCTGCTTATTTCGAAGCCTGGCAGGTGAAGTATTTATAATAAGGAGAATATGAAGGAGAAAATTGTCTGGCTTGTAATGATGTTGTGTTTCCCGGTAGTTTCCTACGGGCAACAGACCGTTATCGAAGGAACCGTGCGTGATTCGGTGACCGGAGAAGTATTGCCATACGCTTCGCTGATGCTCGAAGGTACTTCTGCCGGTACACGTACCGGAGATGATGGGCGTTTCCGCTTGGCTACATCTGTATCGGTCAACCGCCTGCAGGTTTCTTATTTGGGATACGATACCCGTAATATTACGGTTCAGCTGGGGAAAATCAACCGGATTGACATAGCCTTGATACCGAGTGGTGTCACATTGAGCGATATCGTGGTGAAGCCGAAACGTGAACGATACAGGAGAAAGGATAATCCTGCAGTGCGGTTTGCCAGACAAGTGATTGACCGGCGCGAGAGCAATGACCCGCGTAATCAAGATTATTTCAGTTATGACCAATATGAGAAAATGGTCTTTGCTATGAATGATTATAAGCCAAAGCCCAAAAAGAGTGGGAAAATAGGAAAATTTGATTTTCTTGCCGAGTTTATTGATACACTTGAAGTAGGGACTACGGTACTTCCTTTGTCAGAAAAAGAACGCTTGGAGAAGGTATATTACCGGAAGTCCCCCAAGTCGGAGAAACGTTTGCTGATGGGAAGTAAGTCATCGGGAGTAGATGAAGTGTTTTCGCGTGACGGGGTACAGCAGTTCCTGAGCGAAGCTTTTCAGGAAGTGGATATTTTCCAGAATAATGTTTCATTGTTTCTTCAGCGTTTTGTCAGTCCACTATCTACTTTCGGACCGGGATTTTATAAGTATTATTTGCTCGATACGCTTCAGGTGGAAGGTCGTAAATGTGTAGATTTGGGATTTGTGCCCTTCAATTCCGAGTCGTTCGGTTTTACGGGGCATTTGTTCGTTACGCTTGATTCTACCTATTTTGTCAAGAAAGTGATACTTAATGTTCCGAAAGACATCAACCTGAATTTTGTATCAGGTATGACTATTGAGCAGGTGTTCGAACGGGATTCTGCCAATATCCGTATTTTAAAGAAAGATGATATCCGGGTAAACTTTAAACTGAGTGAGAAATCGAAAGGCATGTATGCCCAGCGGCTGATAGTATACGATCATCATTCATTTCTTCCTCCCGATGACAGACAAAGGCAGATTTTTGCTCAAAGTGCACCGGTTATTACGCAAAAAGAGGCTTATAGCCGTTCGGAGGATTATTGGGAAGAACATCGCCCGCAAGTTGCGCGCAAGAAAAATCCCAATTCAGTAGAACAGTTGATGAAGAGGCTTCGGTCGATTCCTGTTTTTTATGTGACCGAAAAGGTGGTGACAACTTTGGTTTCAGGTTATATTCCTACTAATAAAGATTCCCGGAAGAACTGGTTCGATTTAGGACCGATGAACAGTACCATTAACGGCAATGCCATCGAAGGTGCACGTTTTCGTGTAGGTGGAGGTACGACTCCTGTTTTCGACAAGCATTGGTTCTTTGAAGGCTATGCTGCGTATGGCACGCGCGACAAGAAGATAAAATACGATGCCATGGTGGAATATTCGTTCAATCCTCGCCAGACGTACCGCATGGAATATCCCATGCATTCCCTTCGCTTGGAGTATATGTATGATATCAACAAGCTGGGGCAGAATTACATGTATACCAGCAAAGACAATGTGATGCTTGCTATCCGCCGGAAGAAAGACACGCGTGCCACATACTTGCGGAATGCCGAACTGACTTATACACGCGAACATTACAACGGGTTTTCGTATAACGTGATTCTCCGTAACCGGCGTGAATATGCCACGCCATATGCTCCTTTCGATTGCATCGGGACAGACGGAAGCGTAACGCCACGTAATCATTATGACATGACGGAACTGGAAATCAAATTGCGTTATGGTAAGGACGAGAAATATTACCAGACCCGTACGCAGCGCATTCCGATTACGTTTGATGCCTTGATATTCAATTTGAGTCACGTGATGGCAAAGAAAGGGGTACTGGGGTCGTCGTACACTTATCAGCGTACGGATGTCGGCATGCAGAAACGTTTCTGGTTTTCGGCGTTCGGCTATCTGGATGTTATTCTTAAAGCAGGCAAGGTATGGAACAAGGTGCCTTATCCGCTTCTGATATTGCCTAATGCCAACCTTACTTATACCATCCAACCCGAAACTTATACGAACATGAATGCTATGGAGTTTATAAATGATGAGTATGCTTCGTGGGACATTACTTATTATATGAATGGAAATTTGTTCAACCGCATTCCGCTGATTAAGAAATTGAAGTGGCGTGAGGTGTTTTGCTTTCGTGGATTATGGGGACACTTGACAGATAAGAACAATCCTGTAAAAAATGGTGAAGGTCTGTTCCGTTTTCCGGAAGAGACTTCACAGCTGGGGCGTGCTCCTTATATGGAAGCCAGTGTAGGTATAGAGAATATCTTCAAGTTTCTCCGTCTGGATTATGTATGGCGTCTGAATTATCGCGATAATCCCGATATACAGACGCATGGTGTGCGTTGTACAATGCGATTGTCATTCTGATGGGAAAAATCCTGCCATGTAAAGTAGGGATTGCAAAATGATATATTCGGAGGTGGAAAGCAGAGCTTTTAAGGAAGAAGTGGTAAAATGTAACTTGTTTTTTTCTTAATTTTAATACTTTTCGTGCTCAACTTATGAAAGAATTGCTTATTTTTGCAACGCAGTCAGAAAGAAAGAACAGACTTCTTGCTGGGGCAACCGAAAACAGAGAGTGTTTATAACATTATTATAAAACCTTTAAAAATTAAGCAAAATGATTAAAGTAGGTATTAACGGTTTCGGTCGTATCGGCCGTTTCGTATTCCGTGCAGCTCAAAAAAGAAACGATATCCAAATCGTAGGTATTAACGACTTGTGCCCGGTAGATTACTTGGCTTACATGTTGAAGTATGATACTATGCACGGTCAGTTCGACGGTACTATCGAAGCTGACGTTGAAAATAGCAAATTGATTGTTAACGGTAAGGAAATCCGCGTAACTGCAGAAAAGAATCCGGCTGACTTGAAATGGAATGAAGTAGAAGCTGAATACGTTGTTGAATCAACTGGTTTGTTCCTGACTCAGGAAAAAGCTCAAGCTCACATTCAGGCTGGTGCTAAATACGTAGTTATGTCTGCTCCTTCTAAGGATGCTACTCCGATGTTCGTTTGCGGTGTAAACGAAAAGACTTACGTTAAGGGTACTCAGTTCGTTTCTAACGCTTCTTGTACTACTAACTGCTTGGCTCCGATTGCTAAGGTATTGAACGACAAGTTCGGTATTGTAAACGGTTTGATGACTACAGTTCACTCTACTACTGCTACTCAGAAGACTGTTGACGGTCCTTCTATGAAAGACTGGCGCGGTGGCCGTGCTGCTTCTGGCAACATCATCCCGTCTTCTACAGGTGCTGCTAAGGCTGTAGGTAAAGTTATTCCTGAACTGAACGGCAAACTGACTGGTATCTCTATGCGTGTGCCGACTTTGGATGTTTCAGTTGTTGACTTGACTGTAAACTTGGCTAAACCGGCTACTAAAGAAGCTATCTGCGCTGCTATGAAGGAAGCTTCTGAAGGCGAATTGAAAGGTGTTCTGGGTTACACTGAAGATGCAGTTGTATCTTCTGACTTCCTGGGCTGCACGTTGACTTCTATCTTCGATGCAAACGCAGGTGTTTACTTGACTGATACTTTCGTTAAAGTTGTTTCTTGGTATGACAACGAAATCGGTTACTCTAACAAAGTATTGGATCTGATTGCTCACATGGCATCAGTAAACGATTAATCATCGGTCATAAGACGTGTTTTGATTAATAAATGATAACAATGGGAGAAGTCACCTTGTAAGGGTGGCTTCTCTTTTTTATGTTTGGCATGTATGATGGAAAAACCTGTAATTCAGCTTCGGCACCTTTCTACCGGTTATACTGGAAAACACAGTGTGATACGTGTGGCATCGGATATTAATGCATCTGTCTATAATGGTGAACTGACTTGTTTGCTGGGGGCGAACGGGGCTGGAAAGTCTACTTTATTGCGTACTTTGTCGGCTTCCCAACCTCCTTTGGCTGGGGAAGTATGGATAGCAGGCAAACGTTTGTCGGATTATGCAGATAAGGAGCTTGCCAGACTGATAGGCATTGTATTGACAGAACGGTGCGAAGTGACCAATCTGAGTGTGGAAGAACTGGTAGGTTTGGGAAGAAGTCCGTATACAGGTTTTTGGGGAACACTGGGCAAAGAAGATAAGCGTATCGTATCAGAGGCGATACAACAGGTAGGTATTGCCGGATTATCTGACCGTATGATACATACTTTGAGCGATGGAGAACGTCAAAAGGTGATGATAGCCAAGGTTTTGGCACAACAGACTCCGGTCATCTTGTTGGATGAGCCGACCGCCTTTCTTGATTTTCCCAGCAAGGTAGAAATGATGCGTTTGCTGCGCACGCTGGCACATGGTTTGGATAAGACCGTATTTCTTTCTACGCACGACCTTGAGCTGGCACTTCAGATAGCTGATAAGCTTTGGTTGATGGACCGGCAGGGGGTAGTTGTCGGGACTCCCGAAGATCTTTCGTTGGATGGTACATTGGAGACTTTCTTTACCCGCGAGGGTATTGCATTCGATCGCCGGAGCGGATTGTTCCGTATTGCGCCCGAATATGTAAGAAGCATCAGGCTGACAGGAGAGGGGTATCGATATGACATGGTGCAGAAAGCTTTACGCCGTTATGCCATTTATGCCGACCGTGAAGTGGAATCGGAAGCATATATTGATGCCGGTTCTGGAGAAACAGATTTATTTGTATGGCATCCCGCAGGTAGAGAGCCTGTGGCTTGTGGAAATATCGAAACGTTGATAGCATTTATAAAAGAAAAGTAGTGAGGTAAGAACGGCATAGGGTGGCAGTATCATGAAAAGCAAATTGCTGCTTTGGAAGAGCCTGAAACCTAAAAAACAGGAGAAATAAGTGAAAAAATGTCTTGCTATTTTTTAGATTCAAATAAAATTCGTACATTTGCACGCAATAAAATCTAAACATAAACCCTATGTCATTTATTGCAGATAAAGTAGTGATGGACGGATTGACTTACGATGATGTATTGTTGATTCCTGCCTATTCAGAAGTTTTACCAAAAACAGTCGATCTCACGACTAAGTTTTCACGCAACATTGAATTGAAGATTCCGTTTGTGACGGCAGCCATGGATACCGTTACCGAAGCGCAGATGGCAATTGCTATTGCCCGCGAAGGAGGTATTGGTGTTATTCACAAAAATATGCCTATTGAAGAGCAGGCACGTCAGGTGGCTATCGTAAAGCGTGCCGAGAATGGTATGATTTACGATCCGGTGACCATTAAACGTGGTTCCACGGTAAAGAATGCGCTGGATATCATGGCAGAATATAAGATTGGCGGCATTCCGGTAGTGGATGACGAAAACTATCTGGTAGGTATCGTGACCAACCGTGACCTTCGTTTTGAGCGTGACATGAATAAGCGTATCGACGAGGTGATGACCAAGGAGAACATTGTGACTACAGCTCCGGGTACGGATATGGAAACGGCATCGGATATCCTTCAGAAGAATAAAATCGAGAAATTACCGGTAGTAGACGAGAATGGTAAACTGATAGGTCTGATTACGTATAAAGACATTACCAAAGCAAAAGATAAACCGATGGCTTGCAAGGATGCTAAAGGTCGCTTGCGTGTGGCTGCGGGTGTAGGTGTAACCAATGATACGTTGCAACGTATGGAAGCGTTGGTAAAGGCTGGTGCCGATGCTATTGTGATTGATACGGCTCACGGACACTCGAAGTATGTTATCGAAAAGTTGAAAGAAGCCAAGAAGGCTTTCCCTGATATTGATATCGTGGTAGGAAACGTGGCTACGGGTGATGCGGCAAAGATGCTGGTGGAGGCTGGTGCTGATGCTGTGAAGGTAGGTATTGGTCCGGGTTCTATCTGTACTACACGTGTGGTTGCTGGTGTAGGTGTACCTCAGTTGTCTGCTGTTTATGATGTGGCAAAAGCATTGGAAGGTACAGGTGTTCCTTTGATTGCTGACGGTGGCTTGCGCTATTCGGGTGATGTAGTCAAAGCATTGGCTGCAGGTGGTTATTGCGTAATGATTGGCTCATTGGTGGCTGGTACCGAAGAGTCACCGGGCGATACCATTATTTTCAACGGACGTAAATTTAAGTCTTATCGCGGCATGGGTTCTTTGGAAGCTATGGAAAATGGTTCGAAAGACCGTTATTTCCAGAGTTCGACCACCGATGTAAAGAAACTGGTTCCGGAAGGCATTTCGGCACGTGTTCCTTACAAAGGTACATTGTATGAGGTGATTTATCAGTTAGTAGGCGGTTTGCGTTCAGGAATGGGGTATTGTGGTGCGCATAACATTCTGGAATTGCACAATGCGAAATTCACGCGTATTACCAATGCAGGTGTATTGGAAAGTCATCCTCACGATGTGACGATTACCAGCGAGGCTCCTAACTACAGTCGTCCGCAATAAGGATAAGATATTGTTACACAAAGGCACAGAGACACCAAGTTTTTATTTACTGCTTGTTTACGATTTACAGCGGTTGTACTTCGTAGATAGAACTGTAAATATCTTGTGTCTTTGTGTCTTTCGTTTTTATAAGCATATCGTATGAAATTGTCCAGAATCTTGATTCTTTTCATTTGTTTTTTGAAGGCTGCTTCTTTTCTTTATGCCGATAAATTGGATGATGAATTGTTTCTTCTGAAGGTGGCAGATGCCAAACGTTGTGGCTGGGATACCGTGCCTGCTTTCCGTCACCGTTGTAAGGTGGAACAAGGAAAGGCATTGCGGGCGGTGTTGCTTGATGCAGGTCGCCAGGATTCTGTATTGCATGCGCTTTACCGTGAAAGTGTGGAACGTTATTCGGCGAAAGGCTGGGTGAAACTGGAAGAAATTGTCCGGTTGCTTCCGCAACGTGCTACCCGGAACGAAGTAGGGCAGGTTTGCCGGCAAATGGATTCGGTGTATGTTTCGTTGCAGGGCGGAATGCCTTTCGAGATATATCTGGAACAAGGATGCGAAGCACAATGGTGTCCGTCGGTGGCTTTGCTGAGGGAGTTCTCTTGTCGTTTGGATACAATGCGGAAGGGAACCTATACGAAACCGTTTTTGTCGCCGTTGGGCGTGCATATTATCAAATTAGTCGACCGGAAGCCGGCTATCAGTTATGAGGAAGCAAGTCCTTTTCTGGAGATTTATCTGGACCGGTTGGGGGAGAAAAATCCGGCACTTAACCGGTCGCGTTATATGCAATGGCAACACGGTGAAAGAAAAGATGTTGCAGTGGAACGTTGTCTGACGGAGGTAAAGAACTGTATGCTGGCGGCATGGTGGGATGTTCGTCATCCTTTGCCTGATGTTAGCGATGAAAATGAATTGAAGCATTTTTTCGAAGCTAACAAGAAGGCTTATGCATGGGAATTTCCACATTACAAAGGGGCTGTAGTGCTTTGCAAAGATAAAAAAAGCGCTTCACGCATTCGCAAATGTTTGAAAAAAGTTCCGATGGAGCAGATGGAAGAGGTGTTTCGGATGTGGCAGGCAGAACATCCCGAGGTGGATGCTGTGATACAGGTAGGATTGTTTCAGATAGGAAAGAATCCGTATATCGATAAGTTGGCTTTCAAGTGTGGAGAGATGCCGCATGACCCACGTTATCCGTATGCTATTGTGGTAGGTAAACGGTTGAAGAAGGGACCGGAAAATTATACAGATGTGTATGGACAAGTGAAAACGGATTTTGTCAGAACTTTGAAAATGAGACAATTGGAAGAATTAAGGACGCGTGTTGGAAAATGAAGAAAATATCAGCTGAATGTCGGCATTTAGTCACCAGGAAGTTAAAGGGGAGTTGTTATGGAATACACACAGCCGGTGTTATTCCTGTTTTCCAGTGTCATGCTGGATAGCCAATCCGCTTCTTCCGTTACGCCGGCTCACATATCCGGCATGACAAGCAAGCTTTGTTCTCTTCGCCATATAGCTGCATCGTTTGTAAGATTATTAATCTTACAGTGTGAAGATTAATAATCTTTCGGCGTGAAGATTAATAATCTTACAAGCAAGGCAGCTATGCGGTTCATAAATGTGTAAGTTTCTTCTATGTTTTTTCTAATCGTAAAATGACGAAAAATTGCGTACTTTGATATATAAAAACCGTTAATTGTAGCGGAAGTAATCGATTAAAACTGTATCTTCGTTCGCTCTTTCAGACGAAAAACGTCACAGATGAATAAAGGATGTTTCTTGACCATAGGATTGCTGGTCTTGACTGCTTGCACCAAGACGCTCAACCATCAGGGGAAAACCCCGCTGGTGGAGGTGGGGGATGCGTTTCTGTACAAAGAAGACGTGGATGCGGCGATGCCGATAGGTGTGAAAGGGAAAGACAGCGTAGAATTTGCCGAGGCGTATATCCGTAATTGGGTGGAAGATAACTTGCTTTACCGTAAGGCAGAGGGGAATATTCCCGACAATGTAAAGATAGACCAGCAGGTGGAGGCTTACCGGCGGGCACTGATTATGCATGCTTATCAGGAAGAACTGGTAAGACAGAAGTTGGGCAACGAGGTGAGTGAGGAAGAAATCAGTGCGTATTATGAGCGGCATGCCGGACAATTTCAAGCAGAGCAACCTTACATACAAGGTGTGTTTGTCAAAGTTCCTTTGCATACGCAAAACTTGAATCTGGTGCGGAAATGGTACAAGCAACATACGCAGGAGGCTGTGGACAGGTTGGAAAAGTTCAGCATTGCCCATGCAGTGAGTTATGATTATTTTTACGACCGTTGGCGTCCGGTGTCGGAATTTTCATTGAAACTTCCCCTTGATGCGTTGGATACAGATCCCGATTATTTGAACCGGAACAAGAATGTGGAGGTACGTGATACGGCTTTCTGTTATTTCCTGCATGTGGAAAAGTTTCTTCCGAAGGGTGACCGCCTGCCGCTGGAATATGCCAAGAATGAGATAAAAGAAATGATAATTAATCTGAAGCGTGTGGAATTTATAAATCAGATGAAGCATGATTTATATAAAGAGGCTTCGGAGGCTAATGACATAATTTATTATAAACCTGACAATGAATAAGTTTAGAGTAATCAGATGGTGTGTATGCATGCTGTTGTTGCTGGCAGGGATTTCTGCTTATGCCCAAGACAATGTAATAGATGAGGTCGTCTGGGTAGTGGGTGACGAGGCTATCTTGAAATCAGATGTAGAAAACGAACGTTTGAACGCACAATACGAAAACAGGCATTTCGACGGTGATCCTTATTGTGTGATTCCAGAAGAACTGGCGGTGCAGAAGCTCTTCTTGCATCAGGCAGAACTGGACAGTGTCGTGGTGTCCGACCAGGATGTAATTCAAGAGGTGGAACGACGCATTTCGTGGCTGACTGAACAAATCGGCTCGCGGGAGAAAATGGAAGAATATTATAATAAGACTTACACGCAGATCCGTGAAATGCTTCGTGAGAATGTCCGCGACGGCAAGACAGTGCAAGAAATGCAGATGAAAATCGTGGGCGACATCAAGCTCACTCCTGCCGAGGTGCGTAACTATTTCAACAAACTGCCTCAAGACAGCATTCCGTTCGTACCTACACAGGTGGAGGTGCAGATTATTACGCAGGAGCCCAAAATTTCGGAGCAAGAGATAGAACGGGTGAAAGCACAGTTGCGTGAATATGCCGACCGGGTAAATAAAGGCGAGACTTCTTTTTCTACCTTGGCACGTTTCTATTCGGAAGACCCTGGTACGGCACGCCGTGGTGGTGAAGGTGGATTTACGGGCCGTGGTGCATTGGTTCCCGAATTTGCCAATGTGGTGTTTAACCTTACAGATACCAAAAAGGTGTCGAAGGTGTTCGAAACGGAATTTGGTTTTCACATTGCACAATTAATAGAAAAACGAGGCGACCGTGTGAACTACCGTCATATCCTGTTGCGTCCCAAAGTAGACCAAAAAGACATTGATGCTGCTTTGGCGCGTCTGGATTCCATTGCCGATGACATCCGGAAAGAAAAATTCTCGTTTGATGATGCCGCCACGTGGATATCGATGGATAAGGATACCCGAAACAATCATGGTTTGCTTGCCAATCCGCAATCGAATACTTCCCGTTTCGAGATGCAGGAACTTGCCGGACTGGTTTCGCAAGATGTAGCGAAAGTTGTGGAAGGCATGCAGATCGGGGAAATCTCAAAACCTTTTACGATGATTAACTCAAGCGGCAAGCAGGTGTGTGCCATTGTGAAACTGAAGAACCGCATTGACGGACATAAGGCTACCATTACGGAAGACTATCAGCGTCTGAAGGCGATGGTAACTTCAAAGAGGAGCGAAGAGAAGCTTCAGAAATGGATTGTTGACAAGCAGAAGAACACTTATGTGCGTATCAGTCCGAAATGGCGCAATTGCGAATTCAAATATCCGGGATGGATTAAGCGATGAACTGAAAAAGTTATGATGCAAAAAGAAAAGAACAGGAAATATAGGATAAACGGGCATAGGGCGCTTTTGGTGAGTGTCCTATGCCTTTTCGGCTTTTGTCTTTTGGCGCAGAAACCGCTCCGTTCGCAGATAGCCGGGACGCAGGAGGATTCGGTGGCGCAAAAGCGGCAAATGCCTCAGAAACAGACAACTCCCAAGAAACAGCAACCCAAGAGCAAGGTTTATCTGATACATTCGGACTTGTTGCGGAAAGATTCTCGTCATCCTGATGCACAGGTCGTGGTGGGCAATGTCGTTTTCCGGCACGATAGTGTGTATATGTATTGCGACAGTGCTTATTATTATGACAAGATAAGTTCGTTTGAAGCCTTCAGCAATGTCAAGATGAATCAGGGAGATACGCTTTTTCTGTATGGAGACAGATTGTTTTATGACGGGAATACGCAGATTGCTGAAGTACGTATGAACGTACGGATGGAGAATAAGAATACTACGTTGCTGACTGATAGTCTGAACTATGACCGTGTGTACAATCTCGGCTATTTTTTTGACGGAGGAACACTGATGGACGAACAGAACGTCTTGACTTCGGAATGGGGTGAATACAATCCCAGTACGAAGCAATCGGTGTTCAATTATAACGTACAGCTGGTTAACCCGCAGTTTACGCTGACTTCGGATACGCTGGAATATAATACGCTGACGAAGATAGCCAACATCGTGGGGCCGTCGGATATAGACAGTGACAATAACCATATTTATTCCGAGCTGGGTACATATAATACGATGACCGGAAAAGCCTATTTGTACAACCGCTCGATTCTGACCAATGACGGGAAACAGCTGACTGGTGATACCTTGTATTATGACCGTGATGCAGGAACGGGCGAAGCATTCCGCAACATGGTGATGACCGATACCATCAACAAGAATATGATGACCGGCGAATATGGCTTTTATAATGAGAAGACCAAGTTTGCCTTTGCTACCGATAAGGCGGTGGGGATTGATTATTCGCAGGGGGACAGTTTGTTTCTTCACGGTGATACGCTGATGATGCGCACTTTCCATCTGGATACGGATACGATGTTCAGGGAGATGCAGGCTTTTCATAAGGTGCGTTTCTATCGTACGGATGTGCAGGGAGTCGCAGATTCGCTGGTATTCTCTACCAAAGACAGTTGTCTGACAATGTACCAGGATCCTATTTTGTGGAACAAGAATCAACAACTGGTAGGAGAGAAGATATGCATTTATATGAATGACAGCACCATTGACTGGGCTCATATCATCAATCAGGCATTGTCGGTAGAAGAATTGGATTCGACAATGTATAATCAGGTGACGGGAAAGGAGATGAAAGCCTATTTCCGCGATGGGGAAATGCATAAGACTGAAGTTATCGGCTCGGTACGCCTGGTCTATTATCCGATGGATTCGGACAGTACGCTGATTGGTATGAATGTGTCTGAGACGAGTAAACTGGAAATCTATCTGGAGCACCAGAAATTGGAACGGATGGTAATGAGCCCCCAGTCGAACGGTACTTTGTATCCGATGTTGATGATTCCGAAAGGGAAAGACAAATTGGAGAACTTTGTGTGGTTCGATTACATCCGTCCGTTGAATAAGGAGGATATTTTCAACTGGCGTGCCAAGAAAGCAGAAGATCAGTTGAAGAAGAATGTACGTGGCCCGATAGAACTTCCGAACCAGCACTTGTTTGACAAGTTGGCCCAACCTGAAAAGAAAGTGGAAGAAAAGGCTCCGTCGGAAAGTGATGCCGGAAAAACAGAGGCTGGAAACCAGGAAAAGGAGAATGTGGAGGAAGCCGATTCTTCCATACCAGATAGTTGACAGATGAAATTTCTTTAGGAGTATAGAATATATGAGCGATGTGATACGTTTGTTGCCCGATTCCGTAGCTAATCAGATTGCGGCGGGCGAAGTGATACAGCGTCCTGCATCCGTGGTAAAGGAATTGGTGGAGAATGCAGTGGATGCAGGTGCGCATCATATAGATGTGCTGATAACGGATGCTGGAAAAACGTGTATACAGGTAATTGATGACGGGAAAGGAATGTCGGAAACAGATGCGCGGCTGGCATTCGAGCGGCATGCGACATCGAAGATTCGTGAGGCATCCGACTTGTTTGCCCTCCACACAATGGGATTCAGAGGAGAAGCCCTGGCGTCTATTGCTGCAGTGGCACAGGTGGAATTGCGTACATGTCAGGAAGGGGACGTGCTGGGAACACTGCTGACTATTTCCGGTTCGAAAGTAGAAGGGCAGGAAGCAGTGGCGTGTCCTTGCGGAAGTAATTTCAGTGTGAAGAATCTTTTTTACAACGTGCCGGCACGGCGCAAATTCTTAAAGTCGAACCAGACAGAACTGAGTAATATCCTGACCGAGTTCGAACGCATCGTGTTGGTGAATCCTGACATTTCGTTCACTTTGCATCATAACGGCACGGAAATGTTGAATCTCCCTGTCTTGCCTTTGCGCCAGCGCATTATGGGCGTGTTTGGCAAAAAACTGAATCAGGAATTGCTTTCGCTTGACGTTACTACCAGTATGGTGCAAATACACGGGTTTATCGGTAAGCCTGAAACAGCACGTAAGAAAGGCGCCCGCCAGTTCTTCTTTGTCAATGGACGTTTTATGCGCCACCCTTATTTTCATAAAGCATTGGTGGATGCTTACGAACACTTGATACCCGTGGGCGAACAAGTATCTTATTTCATTTATTTTGAGGTGGAACCGGCCAATATTGACGTCAATATCCATCCTACCAAGACTGAAATCAAGTTTGAAAACGAACAGGCTATCTGGCAAATCCTTTCGGCGGCGGTGAAAGAGACACTGGGACGTTTCAATGCTGTTCCTTCCATTGATTTCGATACCGAAGGGATGCCCGATATTCCGGCATTTGAGCCCGACCAGCAAGCTGGGGTTGTGCAGCCGTCACTATCGTATGATCCTTCTTACAATCCGTTTGATGTAAAGACTTCAACGGCTCCTCCCTCTTCGTATTCTCCTTCTTCCTCTCGCCAGAAGCATACGCAATGGGAGCCTTTGTTCGAGGGACTGGAGCGGAAAAGCAATGCCTGGCAGCCTGAAGCGGAAACACCCGCTTCTGAGGATAGCTGGCATACGGAAGAAATACAGCCGGCTTCTCCTACACTCTACGATGCACATCCCGAAGCAACCGTGAAAGAGAGCGTTACACAGCATTACCAGTATAAAGGATGTTATATACTGACTTCCGTAAAATCGGGGCTGATGATTATCGACCAGCAACGGGCGCACATCCGCATCTTGTTCGACCGTTATATGAAGCAGATAGCCGACAAGCGGCACGTATCACAACGCATGTTATTCCCTGAGATGGTACATTTCTCTGTCTCCGAAATACCGGTGTTGGAAACGATTATGGACGATTTGAAAGCTTTGGGATTCGATTTGAGCAATTTGGGTGGAGGCTCGTATGCCATCAATGGTGTACCCGCAGGCATCGAAGGACTGAATCCAGAGCGGTTGGTGACCGACTTGGTTCAGACTGCGATGGAGAAAGGTAAGGACGTGAAAGAAGAAATACAGCAGGCGCTGGCCTTATCGCTGGCAAAAGCTTCGGCCATTGTGCCGGGACAAGTCTTGACGGCAGAAGAGATGAATAATCTGGTGGACGAACTTTTTGCCGTTCCTACCCCTAATTATACTCCCGATGGCAAGACCGTACTGGCTGTGCTGAAAGAGGAAGATATAGAGAAGCTTTTTTAAGACTAAGGAGTTAGAAGGAGTTATTTCACAGAGTTAAAAGGAGTTGAAAACCAATAGGCTTTTAACTCCTTCTAACTAACAGGCTCTTAAAAGGTGGAAAGATATCTTTCTCCTGTGTCAGGTAGAAGCACCACAATGTTTTTACCGGTATAAGCCGGTTGTACAGCAAGCTGAAGGGCAGCGCATACGGCGGCTCCAGATGAGATACCTGTCAGCAGACCTTCGGTTATGACAAGTTCTTTTTCGATACGAAAGGCGTCATCATCCTTGATGCGGATAATGCGGTCTACTGTTTCCGGATAATAGTTTTTCGGGACAAATCCGGCACCGATGCCCTGAATGCGGTGGCTTCCGGCTTTTTCTCCCGATAATACAGCCGAACTGTCTGGCTCTACAGCGATGATTTCGATGTGGGGATTATGGGTTTTCAGTCCTTTTCCTACTCCGCTTATCGTGCCTCCAGTTCCTGCCCCGGCTATAAACACGTCCACTTTTCCATCGGTATCCTGCCATATTTCTTCAGCCGTTGTATGCAGGTGGGCAAGTGGGTTGGCAGGGTTCTCAAATTGCTTTAAGATAATAGAATTAGGTAGTTCACGGTGCAGTTCTTCTGCTTTTCGGATGGCTCCGCTCATACCCTCTGCTCCCGGTGTGAGTACCAGTTGTGCTCCCATTGTTTTCAGTAGCATCCGTCGTTCCACGCTCATGGTTTCGGGCATGGTGAGGATGGTTTTATACCCTTTGATATTGGCTATCCATGCCATTCCGATACCAGTGTTTCCGCTGGTCGGTTCGATGAGGGTGGCTCCAGGTGCGATAAGCCCTTTCTGTTCGGCATCTTCTATCATGGCAAGCGCGGCGCGGTCTTTCACACTTCCACCCGGATTGAAGTATTCCAGTTTTGCCATAATGGAGGCTTGGACATGATGTGCGTTTCCTAATCGGTTCAGCTTTAGAAGAGGAGTGTTGCCGATAAGTTCGGTCAGTTGGTTGTAGATACGTGCCATAGTGTTCAGTTGAAAATTAGACTTCGGTAGGGAAGCAGTAGGGAAAGAGGGGTTTTTGTTTCTTCAGGCATGTTCCTATATCCGTATAAAACAAAAAAGAGAAACTTCCGTTCCTCTCCTGCTTCTGGTTGCGGAGGCCTGACTCGAACAGACGACCTTTGGGTTATGAGCCCAACGAGCTACCAACTGCTCCACTCCGCGATGTTAATCAATATTTTAGTTGCGGAGGCCTGACTCGAACAGACGACCTTTGGGTTATGAGCCCAACGAGCTACCAACTGCTCCACTCCGCGATGTTAATCATTGTTTTCTTAAATCGAGTGCAAAGGTAGAGACTTTTTTTTAAATATGCAAATGATTTGCAGATTTTTTTCGCTTGTTCTTCGGATTTGCAGCAGATTTTATATGGAGCTTGTTTAACTGTTTTGAATTTCTCCAAAAAGTTTTTCTTGGTTTGATGTATTCGTTTTCGTGTGTGCTTTGGGCGGTTTTTTTGTCCTTTCCGCTTCTGTCCTTCGTCAGATAGTCCGCTATCTTTCTCATCACACAAACGGAAATGCCTCAAAAACTCATTTCAAACCAGCACACGATAAATTCAAAACAGTTTCTTTGCCCAGGTTAATTTTGCGAATTGTTTTCGAGGACTATAAAAAGACAATATGCATGTCTGCATTTTTATTTTCCCTTTGGTTCCTTCTGACTTCTTTTAACTCCAAAAAGACAATAAAAAAAATTTGTGTAGTCGGAAGAAAAACTGTACTTTTGCTCACGTTATGTAGATGTTGTGCAATTTTAAGGATTAACGATGACCGTACTGAAGACCCGAGCAAAATTAGTAGACGTAGCCCGACAGCTTTTTGCCAAGAAAGGAGTGGATGCTACGACAATGAACGATATTGCCGTGGCTTCAAAAAAGGGACGCCGTACGCTGTATACTTATTTTAAAAATAAGGAGCAGATTTATATGGCTGTAGTCAAGTCGGAGTTGGAAATGCTTTCCGATACGATGGAGAAAGTTGCCCAGAAAGATATTCCTCCTGATGAAAAGATTCTTCAACTTATTTCCACCCATTTGGATATTGTCAAGCTGGCGGTATATCGCAACGGTACGCTGCGTGCCAATTTCTTTCGCGATATCTGGCGTGTGGAAGCAATGCGCAAGCATTTTGATGCCAATGAAATGAAGCTTTTCCGTACTGTGCTGAAGGAAGGAAAAGAGCAGGGACTGTTTGATATCGACAATGTGGAGATAACTGCCGACATTCTGCATTATTGCATAAAAGGGATTGAGGTGCCCTACATACGCGGTCAGATAGGCGAAGACCTTGACGATGAAATCGGCTGGCGTTACGTAGCAAAGATTGTCTACGGGGCATTGGGAAGAAAATTGTAAAAATGCCAATTAGGAGTTAGATGTCAATACTTTTAGCATCGGTTTCAGCAGCAGGATTATTGTCCTTCAAGTAACTACGTTTAACTTGAAAAAACTTATAAACTAACAAACTTACAAACCAAAAAACTAAATAACTTAAAGATTATGGGATTATTAACAGGAAAAACAGCTATCATTACCGGTGCTGCACGCGGTATCGGTAAGGCAATTGCATTGAAATTTGCTTCTGAAGGAGCAAACATTGCATTTACAGATTTGGTTATTGATGAAAATGGAAAGAAGACCGAAGCCGAAATCGCCGCTTTGGGAGTCAAGGCAAAAGGCTATGCCTCAAATGCTGCCAATTTCGAAGATACCGCCAAGGTGGTAGAGCAAATTCACGCCGACTTCGGTTCTATTGATATTTTGGTTAACAATGCCGGTATTACCAAAGACGGTCTGATGATGCGTATGAGCGAAGGACAATGGGACGCTGTTATTAACGTCAACTTGAAATCGGCTTTCAATTTCATTCATGCCTGCACGCCGATTATGATGCGCCAGCGTAGTGGTAATATCATCAATATGGCTTCGGTGGTAGGTGTACATGGCAATGCCGGACAATGTAATTATTCAGCTTCGAAGGCTGGCTTGATTGGTCTTGCCAAGTCTATTGCTCAGGAATTGGGTTCGCGTGGCATCCGTGCCAATGCCATTGCTCCGGGCTTCATCATCACCGATATGACTGCACAATTGTCAGATGAAGTAAAGGCAGAATGGAACAAACGCATTCCGTTGCGCCGTGGCGGTACGCCCGAGGATGTGGCAAACATCGCTTTGTTCCTGGCATCGGATATGTCGTCGTACGTATCGGGTCAGGTGATTCAGGTAGATGGCGGTATGAACATGTAATGTTGCCCCGACCGAGTGTATGACCGTAGTGTACGAAGATAATCATCTCATTATCGTCAATAAGACTGCTTCTGAAATCGTGCAGGGCGACAAAACGGGGGATGTGCCTCTGTCGGAGACGGTAAAGCAATACCTCAAGGAGAAATATGCCAAGCCCGGCAATGTTTTCTTGGGAGTGACACATCGGCTGGATCGTCCTGTGAGCGGATTGGTGGTCTTTGCCAAGACCAGTAAGGCATTGGCGCGTCTGAATGAGATGTTCCGCAAAGGTGAGGTGAAAAAAACTTACTGGGCAGTTGTCAAGACATGTCCTCAGGTCGAAGAAGGTGAATTGGTGCATTATCTGGTGCGCAACGAAAAACAGAACAAGTCGTATGCTTATGATAAAGAGGTGAATGGCTCGAAAAAGGCGGTACTTCATTACCGCCTTATCGGGCATTCGGAAAATTATTACCTGCTGGAAGTTGACCTGAAGACAGGACGTCATCATCAGATAAGGTGTCAGTTGGCAAAAATAGGATGCCCGATAAAGGGTGACTTGAAGTATGGTTTTCCGCGCTCCAATCCCGACGGAAGTATTTGCCTTCATGCCCGAAAGGTATGTTTTGTTCATCCGGTGTCGAAAGAGCAGATAGTGGTTACGGCTCCCGTGCCCGCCGGCAATCTGTGGAAAGCCTTTCAAGGATTATAATTATAAGGTGTTAAAGGGGGTAGAAGCCTATGCTTCTATATTATTACTCCTTTTGAATCATTGAAATAACTCTTTTGTTGTAATGCTTCGCATGAAATAGATGTAAGGTCCCAAGTGCGTATGGTATAGATAAAAGAAGCGAGGCTTGTCTCAGTGTGAATTATCCAGATAAGTCTCGCTTCTTCTTTTTCTTTTATAGCTTTGCAATTTCATCAGGTGTGAGACCTGTTATTTTAGCTATGATTTCAGTTGGAATGCCTTCTGCTTTCATGCCGCGTGCATTTTGGATGTTACTCTGTTTTATGCCTTCTTGCATTCCTTCTTGTCTGCCTTTCTCTATTCCTTTCTCCATTCCTTTTTCCATGCCTTTTTCCATACCTTCCCGCAAAGCATCGCTTATCAGGGTGTTCTCTACCCGTACGGCATCCCAGAAGTCATCGTACCACCAGAGTTGCGCATCGCTGAAGGCGGATTCTTCGATTTCTGTTACGGCTTTGCTGATTTCCGGATTTTCCAGCAGTTCTTTGGGGGCTTGGCGGGTTTGTTCGTTTATTTCCGTGAGGTAGCGCAGCCAGAGCACCGCCATTTTCTTGCCTTTGAAATTTTGTGGCTTGAATTTGGGAAGCTCCACGAAGATAAACCTCAGTCCTTCGATAATCTTGTCTGTATGCTCCACTTGAACGATTTGATAGTCGTGGTAAGCGTCCGGTACATCCGGTAGGAAAATATCGTTTACCAGGTTGAGTGAATAGACGGGCTGTAGCAGTTCGTATTTGCTTTCCCTTCCTCCTAGCTGGCGCACGTATGCTTTCGAGGCGTTGAAGAGCACGCGTTGCATAAAGGCGGTCGACCAAAGCATCTGCATCTCCACCAAGAATTGCCTGCCCGCTTTGTCTTTGCAGCGCACGTCTACGATGCTGTTTTTCTTCAGCGGTGTCTCCGGCACCAGTTCCGGAGTCAGGTATTCGATTTCCTTTATTTCTTCTTCAGGCTTATCGAAAGGCAGCAATGCGTTGAGCAGGCTGATGACCAGGTCGGGATGTTCGCCGAATACTTTCTTGAAAGTCAGGTCGGCCTTAGGGTCTAAGTATCTCATGGGTGTTGTTTATAGGGTTTGATGCAAAGTTAATAAATCTTTGCCGGTATGGCAATCCTTTGGGGCAGGAATAATTTATATGTACGGTGCGCATTACCACGTCTATCCGTCCTTTCGAGGTGTGCGCTTCTACGTCTACATAATATCCCGTCAAGGTGAAGATGATGTAAAGCACCTGTTGGTAATACCCTTCGTAATCGGTATTGTCGGTATAAGGCATGGTGGAAAGGAAAGTCTGGAGCTATCATCGGACGCAGGCTACACAAGAAAGCAAAAAGAGGATGCTTCACAGCATCCTCTTTCCTTATTAACACATAGGCATCTTCATTTTATCAAAAGATAGTATGTTGAAATACTAATTTTTGACTTGTTTTATTTATGGGGTTGGGTAATAGTTTAGCCTTTGTTTAGTCCAGTTTCCTTTAATTTTTTCTTGTTTCAATTCTCTCTTACACCCAATGTAGGGCAAATGCCGTGCCAGGTCCGTTGGACTTTCCCAGGATGCTGATAATGAGCCTTGTGCCCGGATTGGGCTTGAAGAGGGATGTGGGGAATGTGTGGAAATCTGTCACAATATTGTGGAATTATTCCACACATATGCGGGCTTCAAGTTCATTCATTATTCATCATGTTATACAGTTTCATTTTGTTGTATAACGTTTTCCGGTCTATGCCCAGCAGTTGTGCCGCCTTGCTTTTGTTGTTTCCGGTACGTTGCAGGGCGTGCAGGATGCGCTGTTTTTCCTGTTCCCCATTGTGCAGGCTGAATGGTGTGTCGTTGGTTTCTGCCAGCGGATTCAGTATGTCTTCCCCCAGTTCCAGTGGAGTGATGAAGTTGCCTTGTGCCAGCAGTGTGGCACGTTTTACTACGTTTTTCAGCTGGCGCAGGTTGCCTGGCCACGGATAGCGTTGGAGTGCTTCGCTTGCCGCCGCGTCAAATCCGGTCAGGTTGCGTTCCAGTTCGCGGTTTGCCTGGTCGAGGAAGAAATTGGCAAAGAGCAGGATGTCTTCCCGGCGTTCTTTCAGGTCGGGCATGCGTAGGGTAAACTCGTTGATGCGGTGGTACAGGTCTTCGCGGAAAGTCCCTTTGGCAATGCCCTCTTTCAGGTTTTCGTTGGTGGCACAGATAAGGCGTACGTCCACTTCGATTTCTTTGGTCGAACCGATGCGGCGGATGCGCCGTTCTTGCAGGGCACGCAGCAACTGTATTTGTACTTCGTAGCTCAGGTTTCCTATTTCGTCCAGAAAGAGTGTGCCTCCGTTTGCTTCTTCGAAAGCACCCACCTTGTCGGTCAGTGCGCCTGTAAATGAGCCTTTTACGTGTCCGAAAAACTCTGATGCTGCCAGGTCTTTGGGGATTGAGCCGCAATCAATGGCGATAAACGGTTTGCCGTTACGTTTGCTCAGTTCGTGGATGCGGTGTGCCACGTATTCTTTGCCCGTTCCGCTTGCGCCGTTTATCAGCACCGACATTTGCGTGGGAGCTACCAGGCGTACATAGTTGAACAGTTGGTGTGCCGCTTCGCTTTCCCCTTCCAGGAAGTTTTGTGTGACAGGTGGAGCCGTTTTTTCACTTCCCGGGGCGGCAGGCGCTTCCGCATTTTCGACAGCTTCTTTTATTTTCTTCAGCAGTTCGTCGGGTTGTACGGGTTTGGCGATGTAGTCGCTTGCTCCTTGCTTCATGGCCTCTACGGCACTTTGTATTTCCGCATAGCTGGTCATGATGATGAGGGGGGTATGGCAAGACTGGTTCCGCAGCCATGCCAGCAGGTGGATGCCGTCTTGGTCGGGTAGTCTCAGGTCGGACAGAATCAGGTCATACCTGTGTTCGGCAAGCAGCTTCCGTGCCCGTGCATTGGTACTTGCCGTGTCTACTTCGAATCCCTTTTTCGTCAGCCATGTTTTCATCATGGTTGAAAAAACCAAATCATCTTCCACTATCAGTATAGACGATGCCATAGATTATAGTTTGCTTTTTGTGAAAAATAAAGATACCTTGATCTTGTGACAAAGATACTATTTTTTCGGAAAGTGGAGAGTCTTTTGCTTGTTTTTTCGTTACCGGGTTATAGGGTTTGTCATATCGCAAAAGCAAAAATGCCTCGGAAACTCATTTCCAATCATTATATGACAAATTCAAAATACTTTCTGAGTGAAACAGAATTTTAACAAAAATGATGGATGATAGCAATTTTGCGGGATTATGGAGAAATATTTGTAGAAATTTAGACAAGGAATGAAACTAATTCTTTAACTTTGTGATATACGAATTTGTATAAATTAGGAAATATAATATGGTAGTACAACTGAATCAACCGAATATCTATCGTTTTTCTACAGAAGAAGATTTGCTGAGTGACTTAAAGCAAAGTGATCATGCAGCTTTTGAATATCTGTTCAAGCGGTTTTATCCGAGATTGCTAGGATATGCTATACGGTTTGTGCGTGACGAAGAGACTGCGGAAGATATTCTTCAAGAATGTTTTATGACTTTCTGGGAGAGAAGGCAAATGTTGTCTGCGGTATCTCTAGGTTCTCTGCTTTTCCTAATGGTTCGTAATGCTTGTTTGAATTATCTGAAACATACAGCGTTGGTGCATCATGTTTCTATTGACTATCTGAACATATTGGATGGCGAAGAAAGATTATATTCTGCCGACCTGATGTTGAGTGCCGACGAGCCTATATTATATGAAGACTTGAAAGTTCAGATAGATAAAGCCTTGTCACAATTGTCCCCCCGTTCTCGGGAAATATTTTTGCTTAGCCGTTTTAAAGGGTTGAAAAATCGGGAGATAGCTGAAATGTTGGGCATATCTACAACAGCGGTAGAGAAGCATATCTCCAAGTCTCTTAAGGTTATTTCTGATTATTTGAAGGACAACACGTCTTACAGTCACTACCTTATTATTATGTCTTTTTTGCTTTTCAAGTAGAGCCTGTTTTTAAGAAATTGTTTTGGATTTATCGTGTGCTGATTTGGGATGAAAAAAACTTTTTGGAAAAATTCAAAACAGTTTCTATACTTTAAACGCTATACTTTAAACGGCATCAAAATGTGCATTTTCTGCCTCTGTGATTTGAAAATTTCACATCAATACTATCTGATGCTTTCGGTTTATTTCCCATTGTCTGATTAAATTTCGTAAGCATTCGAACAAATGCTTGCCGATTACCGCCTTTCCGGATAAAATCATAGCAAGACGCAGCCGTTTGCGGAAGCCTGCGGATATAGGTGTATCGGCAAACGCATATAAGTCCATTCGCTGTAAGATTATTAATCTTCAGGCTGCAAGATTATTAATCTTACAAGCGGAAGATTATTAATCTTATACCAGACGAAGTTATCTGCGCTGGGAGAAGAAGATAATAACGACAACCTTTTAAATCATCTGAGTCTGACAAAGTACAGTTTAGTAATGCGCGGTGAACGGAACGGAGACAGCATACAGGAATTGTGACATCAACAAAATGCACAAATGCATACCGCGCATAGTATAAGTACACGATAAATTCAAAACAATTTCTGATGTACTGATTCAAAAAAAATTTTTGAGAAAAATGCATTGGGGGGGTTGGGTAATTATCTTTCAGATTGTTCTATCTATAGAAAACGAATTTTATGGATAGACTTTCTTATATACGTAACTTGGCTTTTTTGTATTTCGAGGGGAAAATTCCGAGGGATGCAGAAAGTGTTTTGTTTGATTTCATCAATGAAAATTCCCGTCATTTCACGTTGTTTCGGAAATGGGAACGCGAGTGGTTGAATTCAGGGCAGACAAATGCCGATGTGGAGAGACAATGGAAGCGTCTTCATACACGGATGCTTGCCAATGAGGCCGCAATGCCTATGTTTCCGAAACATCGGTTCACTTTCCGGCGTATGTTTTCTTTTGTTGCTGTAGTATTGGTATTGGTTTGCTTATCAGTAGCCATACTTTACCGCAATGTCCATACCGGAATGGAAGTATCTTATTTTGTGTATGAGACTCCCTTGGGCGATAAGACAAGGCTTCTTTTGGCAGACGGTTCTTCGGTCTGGTTGAACAGTGGGTCTACCTTGAAGTATTCTACCGGCTTCAATGCGAAAAACCGTGTGGTCGTGCTAGATGGGGAAGGATATTTCGAAGTGAAACAAAACGGAGGTGTTCCGTTTACAGTCCATACACATGGGTATGATGTCGTGGTGAAAGGTACTAAATTCAATGTGTCGGCATACGAGGAGGACCCTTTTATTTCTACTACATTGATAGAAGGAAAAGTAACAGTGAATTATAAGGACGAATCAGTCGATATGCAGCCAGGCGAGGAGATGAAGCTGATAAAGAGTACTGGAGAATTGCAACATTCGCGGGTTAATGCCGCTCAGTCGAATGCCTGGACGAACAATCAGCTGGTAGATGATAACATAACTTTCCAGGAATTGATGATGCGGCTTTCCCGCCGTTTCGATGTCCGGATTTATGTAGATGATGAGGTCTTGAGTCATCAGACGTTTAGTGTTTCCTTACGTAATGAAGAAACATTGGAGCAAGTGTTTGATGCTCTTCAAAAGATTATTCCTTTTTCGGTAAAGAAAGAAAATCAGAGTTATCATATAACATCAATTAATCGTTAAAATTTTAAACTATGAACAACCGAAAATGTTTTCTCAGGCTGTTCCTGTGCCTTTCATTCGGCTGGGGTGTTTTGGCATTGAATGCTCAGACCGTGAGCAAGAGCTTCAATGATACGCCGCTGAAGACCGTATTGAAAGAGGTGGAAAGCCAGACGGGATTGTCTGTTGTTTACAAGACAGACGAAGTGGATGTGAACCGGAAAGTGAATGCATCATTCCAGAACTCTTCTTTGGATGAAGTAATGTCGAAAATCCTGGGACCGCAATTAACGTGGATTGTACAGGACAAGATGATTATTATTTCAAAGAAGCAGGTTAAGGAAACATCTAAAAGCGACAAAAGCCTTACTGTATCGGGGGTGGTGACCGATGAAACCGGCATTCCTGTTATCGGTGCCAGTGTATTGGTGAGGGGAAGTTCGAACGGAAGCATTACTGATATGGACGGTAATTTCTCTATTGCCGATGTGCCTCAAGATGCGATGATAGATATTTCTTACATTGGTTACAAGACACTGGCGTTCAAGGCTACAGACAAAGCGTTGGCGAATGTTGTATTGAAAGAAGATACCGAAGTATTGGAAGAAGTGGTGGTTGTAGGATATGGTACGGCGAAGAAGGCGAACTTGTCGGGTTCCGTAGCGCAGATTTCGTCCAAGGAGATAGAGCACCGCATCAGCGCCAATACGGGGTCTGCCCTGCAAGGACTTATCCCCAACTTCAATGTGTCGTTCAGCGACGGTGCGATTAACAAGAAAGCCTCGTTCAATGTGCGTGGAGAAGGTTCTATCAACGGAGGCGAACCGCTGGTGCTGATTGATGGTGTAGAAGGGGATATGAACTACATCAACCCGAAGGACATCGCTTCGGTTACGGTTCTGAAGGATGCTTCTTCCGCGGCTATTTACGGAGCACGTGCGGCATTCGGTGTGGTATTGGTTACGACCAAGAATCCCGAGAAAGGGAAGATACAGGTGAACTACTCCAATCATTTTGCATGGAGCAATCCGACCATTAATACCGACAATTTCATTACAGACGGGTTGGAATGGGCACGGTTGAGTGACAAGCTGAGCCTGATGGAAAACACGAGTACGTATTTGGGCTATACCGAAGAAGACTATGCCTATATGGAAGCCCGCAAGAAAGACCCGTCGCTTCCCAGTGTGCTGATAAAGACCATAGATGGTGTAGAACGGTATGTGCATTACGGTAATACGGACTGGTGGAATTATATTTTCCGCAGCAACCAGCCTTCGATGGAACATAACCTGAACATCTCCGGAGGTTCCGACCGCGTGCGCTATTACTTGTCGGGACGATTCTATTCGCGCGACGGTATCTACCGCATCAATCCCGACAAGATGAAAAGCTACACGTTGCGTTCGAAGGTGGATTTTCAGATATTGGACAACTTGAAGTTTACCAACTCTACCAATATTTATATGAGCGATTACGATTATCCGGTGACCAACGCCCGCGATATGAGCGGAAACAATAACGATGAAGACTGGCGGAAATACACTTACCATGCTTCGCCGTTGTATTTGCCTCACAATCCCGACGGAAGCATTATGATAAACAGTCCGTATGCACCGGGGCGTGATATTGCCGACGGTACTTTCGCTGATTTGACTTACGGAAAGAGCCACGGAACGGATTCGGAATATGACTTGATGAATACATTCAGTATACAATACACTCCTATTAAGGGACTGGACTTGAACGCTGATTATACATTCCGTAAGGAAAGTCCGTTCTCACGCCAGTTGCGTGTATCTACTCCTCATACGAACCAGCCGGGTGGAGAGGGAGTGACCGACTATAAGCCCAATACAGAATTGTACAAGGAAAGACACTGGCATTCGCAATATCAGGCCATCAATGCATTTGCTACTTATAGCCATACCTTCAATGATAAGCATAACCTGAAAGCGATGGTCGGGTTTAATCAGGAGTGGAGACACTGGGAGCGTACGGTAGCTATGCGCAGCGGACCCATCTCGGAAGATTTAGGTTCATTTAATTTGGCGACCGGCGAGAATATCGAGCTGCTGGGTTCGAAAGCAGAATGGGCCATCCGTGCCGCTTTCTATCGGTTCAATTACGATTATAAAGGGAAGTATTTGATTGAGTTCAACGGACGTTTTGATTTGTCGTCCAAGTTCCCTCATGATAATCGTCTGGGTATATTCCCCTCTGGTTCAGTTGCTTGGAGAGTAAGCGAAGAGAAGTTCTTCGAACCTTTGCGTTCGTGGATGGACAATCTGAAACTGCGTTTGTCATTCGGTACATTGGGCAACCAGAATGTAGGCGAGTACGATTATATCGCTAAAATGAAAGTGAGCCAAGGAAATTATATTGTAAATGGGGCAAACTTGAGTTACTTGAGTACTCCCGATGCTATCTCTTCTAATTTTACTTGGGAAAAATCCCAAACCATTAATGCCGGTATTGACCTGTCTTTCTTCAACAACCGTCTTTCGGCTTCGTTCGACTGGTATCAGCGTGACACACGCGATATGTTGACGCAAGGCAAGGAGCTTCCTGCCGTGTTCGGTACGGAAGAACCGCAAGAAAATGCAGCCGACTTGCGTACCAGAGGTTTTGAGTTGTCGGTAAACTGGAGAGACCGCTTTACCTTATGGGATGCTCCTTTCGAATATAATATCGGGGTAAACCTTGCAGATAACCGTACGGTTATTACCCGGTTCGACAATCCGAGCGGGAACATTGATGATTTCTATGTAGGAAAAGAACTGGGAGAAGTATGGGGATATACGATTGAAGGTTTCTTCCAGACCGATGACGAATATCTGACTCATGCCGACCAGCTGCTGGTGAACCAGCGCATACGCAACTATTATCTGGTAAATCATCCTGTAGCGGGCGACTTGAAGTTCAAGGACATTGATGAAGACGGTTCAATCACTCCGGGAAAACAGACATTGAGCGACCACGGCGATTTGCGTCGGATTGGAAATACCACACCAAGATATTCCTTGGGTGTCAACTTAGGGTTCAATTATCGGGGCATCGATTTCTCCGCATTCTTCCAGGGTGTATTAAAACAAGACTGGTGGCCGGGTGATGATAACGGTTATTTCTGGGGTCCTTTCACCCGACAGTACCTGAACTTCTATCCGAAAAGCATCGAATCCATGTCGTGGACACCGGATAATCCGGATGCCTATTTCCCGCGTCTGGCTGTTTATGCAGCCAATGAAGGCGGCAATTACGAAGGCTCACAGTTAAGAGTTGTTTCAGATAAATATCTTCAGAATGCAGCATACGTGCGTTTGAAAAACATTACTCTTGGATATACCTTGCCCGAACGGATTTGCCAGAAGCTGAAGGTTATCAGAAGCATCCGCATGTATGTGTCCGGTGAGAATATCCTAACATTCTCTCCGCTGTACAAGAATAATCCAGACCGTACTGTCGACCCTGAACAATTGGGTAATGGCAATGCTTATCCTTTCAGCAAGACATTTGCCTTTGGCTTTGACATTAAATTCTAAAGAATATCAGTTATGAAAAAGAAATATAGTACAATCAAATTGGTTTCCCTTTTTGTGGGAAGCATATTGACGGTTTCCTGTAACGATTCCTTTCTGGACCGTTATCCCATTGCGGAAATCTCGCCGGAAAATTCATTTAAGACGGCAGATGACCTGAGACTGTACACAAACGGTTTTTATGAACAGCTTCCTTCTATCCGTAACATTATCGATGCAGACCTGAAGACGGATAATGTGCTGTATTCCAGCATACCGGATGAGCAGCGCAGCCACGAACGGATTCTTCCTTCCGAAACAGGAAGCGGAGGCTGGGATTGGGAAGATCTGCGTGAAATAAACTTGTTTTTCGACAATTACCAACGCTGTACCGATGAAGCGGGGCGCGATAAGTATGAAGGAGTAGCCCGGTTCTTCCGTGCGTGGTTCTATTTCGACAAAGTAAAACGCTTCGGCGACGTGCCTTGGTATGAAACGGTTATTCAGACCGGTGACATCGATTTATTGTATAAAGCGCGTGATAGCCGTGAATTTGTTGTAAGCAAGATTATACAGGATTTGGAGATAGCCGTAGACAAGTTGGGGGACGAACGTGCTTCTGATCAGGTAACCCGCTGGACGGCATTGGCCCTTCTCTCCCGTGTTTGTTTGTATGAAGGTACTTTCCGTAAATATCATACAGAGTTAGGTATACAAGGAAGTGATACATTGCTACAGAAAGCTTACGAAGCTGCAGGAAGAGTGATGGACGAATCAGGCTATACCTTGTATAGTACAGGCAATCCGGATACGGATTATCGGGATTTGTTCGCTTCTACATTAAAAGAGGATGAAGTGATTTTGGGACGCCGTTATTCGTTGACTTTGAACCAGATGCATAATGTGAACTATTACTTGACATCACGTACCCAACGTGACATCGGCCTGACAAAAGACTTGGTAGACTCCTACCTCCAACTGAACGGAATGCCTTTTACAAGCAAGACAGGATATGCCACAATGGGATTCTACGATGAAATGCAGAGCCGTGACCGCCGTTTGGCGCAGACAATCCGTTCTTTGGGGTATCAGCGTATAGGCGGAACAGCGACCTTGCTTCCTGATTTTGCTGCTACGATGACAGGCTATCAGCTATGTAAGTTCTTATCTGACGAAACGCAAGACGGTGACGGAGCTTCGTATCAGGATGTTGCGTTTATCCGTTATGCTGAAGTCTTGTTGAACTATGCGGAAGCAAAAGCTGAACTGGGCATTATTACACAGGATGATATAGACCGTACCATCCGGCTGATACGCAGCCGGGTCAGTATGCCTAATTTAGATATGACGTTTGCTAATCAGTCGCCCGATGCGGTATTGGCAGCCTTGTATCCGAATGTATCGGGAAGCAACCAAGGAATCATATTGGAAATCAGAAGAGAACGACGGATTGAGTTGGTAATGGAAGGTTTCCGTTGGGATGACCTAGTGAGATGGAAAGCCGGCAAATTGCTGGAACCTCATTTTATCGGTATGTATTTCCCGTCATTAGGCGAGTTTGACTTGGATGGAGACGGTGCACCTGATTTGATGTTGTACACGGGTACTGCCCCTTCGACTACCGCTGCGCAAAGTGTGGAAATCGGAGGTGTGCTTCAGCTTACGGAAGGTGACCACGGCAATTTAATCGGTTTTAAGGATAATACAAAACAATTCGATGAATCGCGTGATTATCTGTATCCTCTGCCAACAGGTGACTTATTGTTGAACGAGAATTTGGTACAGAATCCGAATTGGGACAAATAAAGGAGGAACGCAATGATAAAGGCTTTTAAGTTTTTCATGCTCGTATCTGTCATGTCCTTCTATGCCTGTGGCTCCGATTCGATAGAAGGAGGTGCGGCATCTGCATCCATAGCGGTTGAGGCTTCTGCCAATGAGGTCGGTTATGGAGAAGGCGTGACATTTACGCTCCAGAATGTGACGGAATCAGATGTAGCTTCTGTCTGTTGGGATTTCGGTGACGGTGAAACGTCTGATGCATTTGCTCCGTCACATGCTTATCGTATTCCTGATGATTATACGGTAGTGGCTTCAGTAACCTTGTCTACTGGAGAGGTGAAAGAATATAAGACTTTGGTAAAGGTTTTTGCCGAAGAAATAAATTCGGCAGTCCGTCTTTCTATTCCTGAATCTTTGACAGACAGGCATTATCAGGTATGTGCACACCGTGGGTATTGGAAGGAAGCTCCGGAAAATTCGGTTTCCGCTATCGAGAAGGCTATACAGAACGGCATTGATTTCATCGAGATTGATGTGCGGATGACGGAAGACAATGAGCTTGTGTTGATGCACAACGCTACGATAGATGAAACCACTAATGGAACAGGTAAGGTTTCTGACTTGACATTCGAAGAGATAAAGTCTTACTATTTGTATTTTGACGGTCGACAGACAATGGAACATGTACCTTCATTGGCAGAGGCGCTGATGGCGGCAAGAGGGAAGATATATGTGGATATTGATATGAAGATCTCGGATTACCGTTCCGTTTACAATATAGTGAAACAATGCGGTATGCTGTCTCAATGTATGTTTACCGTTTACGAGTTGCAGGATGCGTCCAATTTGTTGAACATTGACAAGACGGTGAATGTGTTTCCGGTTGTTTACACAATGGATGACTTAGACGGCTTTATGTCTTTAGTTGATAAACTTGCTATCGTTCAATTCAATTCGGAGGCTTGGAAAAACGATATTTTGGAGAAAGCATATAGTAACGGGATAGCCGGATTCATGAATGTCTATGTCAATGACGATGATACTCCATATACGGACAACTATCAGAAAGTAAACAGGTTTGTCAGTTTGGGAGGAACTGTTGCACAGACGGATTTTCCTGTCGAGTTAAAAAAATATCTTGACAACTTAAAAAGAGATTAACAGCGTATGAAAAAACTAATATGGATGGCAGCGGCGTTTGTATTGATAACCGCCTGCCAAGATGATGATAAAGTGAATACTAAGCCGGTGGCTGCATTCAAGGCTACGGCTACTACAGTGGAAGTGGAACAAAGCATTTCGTTTACCAATCTGTCGTTTGACGAAGACGGGCAGATAAGCCGCTGGCAATGGGATTTCGGAAACGGAACAACATCGGAAGAAGAGAATCCTACCATTTTCTACAATGAGCCAGGTGATTACAAGGTGGTGTTGACTGTATGGGACAATCAGGGGCAGCAGAATGCAAATTCCTTTGATAAGACCATTGCTGTCAAGGAAAAATCGTTATCAGATGAGGAACCGGAACTGATATGGGAATATACTACCACTACGGGATTCCAGGATGCTTCTTTGGCAGTCGATAATCAAGGGAACATCATTTTCGGTTGCGATGCCAATAACAGCCGCGGTGATTATAACATTGCGGTGCTGAATAATAACGGCGAAGAACAATGGACTTATAAGGCGGGTGATGTGGTAAGAAGTACGCCGGCTGTTGCTGATGACGGAACGTTCTACATTGGCAGTTATGATGATAATTTGTATGCGTTCAAATCGGAGTCTTCAACCATTTTGGGTACATACGATACGAATGACAATGTGAAATATACTTCTCCGGCTGTGGATATGGACGGAACTGTATATTATGGAGGTGACAATCAAAAGTTATGTGCTCTTTCAGCTGTTTCGATGAGTGAATTGTGGAGTGCGGATTGCGGCGGTGACATACAGTCTCCGGTGGTTATCGGTGACGATGCCGTATATGTCTGCAACAACAGTGGCAAGATGCTGGCTTTCGCCAAGGCAGATGGTTCTAAACTTTGGGAAATAGAATATGGAGCGTCTTGTACGGCTGCACCGGCTTTGGGCGAAGACGGAACGATTTATATGTGCGGCAACACGTCTGACGGAGGCATCGTCATGGCTGTAAATGCTGCCGACGGAATTGTCAAATGGCAGTCGCCAAGTGTATCGAAATACGACAATAGCGGAATTGCGCTTGACTTGAGCGGGCGTCTGTATGTCGGTGATAGTGACGGCGTGATGACTTGCTACAGCCAATCGAACGGAGATATGGTTTGGACATTCCGCAGCCAGGGAAGGATTCGTTGTACACCTGCCATAACCGATAACGGAAATATCTGTTTCGGAGACGGTGCCGGCTATTTCTACATCTTGAATGAAGAAGGCAAGCAAGTATATAAGGAAGTCAAGCTGGGCAATGAGATTTGTTCATCGCCGGCAATAGGCAGTGACGGTACGGTTTATATTTGTGTGAATGTCGAGACAAACCAGCAGCCGGGCAGATTGTGCGCATTCCGGACAACCGCTACCGGGGCAATGAAAGGCTGGTCAATGCGGGGAGGTAACAGTTTGAGAAACGGTCGTCGTTCAAATTAAAAAGGTTTTCAATATGAGGTATTTTATATATATGGTATGTGTCTGCTTGTTGACATTGTCATCTTGCGGACCGAAAGAGAAGAATAATTCAATTGCTGAGAAACCAGTCATTGAAAAGAAGAGTGTATCTGTTACTGAAAATTTAGCGTCCGAAGGAATCTTAGTGGTTTCACATCGTGGTGATTGGCGCAACACTCCTGAGAACTCGTTACAGGCTATTCAGAATTGCATAGACATGGGAGTGGATATGGTGGAAATAGATTTGAAAAAGACAAAAGACGGATATTTGGTTTTGATGCACGACAAGACCATTGACCGTACGACAACAGGCAAAGGAAAACCTGAAGACTATACGCTTGCAGAGTTGAGGGAATTCTTCTTGAAAGGAGGGCACGGTCAGAAGACCCGTCACAAAATCCCTACCTTCGAAGAAGTGATGATGCTTTGTAAAGGTAAGATAATGGTGAACGTAGACAAGGGATACGATTACTTTAAGGATGCATACGTCGTATTGGAAAAAACAGCTACGGTAGACCAGTGTGTGATAAAGTCGAACCATCCGTATGAAAAGGTGAAGGCCGAAAATGGGGAAGTCTTGGACAAGATGGTCTTTATGCCGGTGGTAAACTTGCATAAGGAGGGGGCGGAAGCCCTTATCGATGGTTACCTGGAGCATATGAAACCCAAAGCTTTTGAGTTGGTTTTCAATAATGATTCGCCCGAAGTATTGCGTCTCATCAAGAAGGTAAAAGACAGTGGGGCTAAGATATTCATCAATTCTTTGTGGCCTGAACTCTGTGGAGGACACGATGATGACCGTGCGGTGGAATTGGGCGAACCGGAGGAAAGCTGGGGATGGATTATCAATCAGGGAGCCAAGCTTATTCAGACAGACCGTCCGGCTCTTCTCTTGGACTATCTGAGGGATAAGGGGTTGCATCAATAAAGGTTGAATGGAGCTTTTATAATTGTCTGCATGGTTCCGTAAGGCCATGCAGACAATATAAGCCATTCTCAGAAACTGTTTCTCAGTCTCCAAACACTGTGTTAGGTATGATTAAGAATTTAATATTCGATTGGGGCAATGTATTGATAGATGTATCTGTGGAACGCTTTGCCAAGTCCTGCAAAGCGTTCGGGATACAGTTCGCTGATGATGAAGTCGGCAGTGCCCATAAAGCCGGTTTTTTCTTGGAATATGAGAAAGGAAACCTGTCTGATTGTGAATTTAGAAACGAAATACGTGCAAGGGCTTCCGTGATTCTTTCGGATGAGGAAGTCGATTCGGTTTGGAATGGAATGTTGGGCAGGATTCCTGTAGAGAAATTGCAACTCCTGTATATGCTGAAGGATACATACAATTTATATCTTTTGAGCAATACCAATTCTATACATTGGAACACGTTTTCCAAGAAAAGTTTCGATTATAGAGGATTAAATGCCGATGATTTTTTTAAGGGAATCTACCTTTCCTATAAGTTGCATACGGCAAAGCCTGATTCGGTTATATTCCATAAAGCCGTTGAGGATGCCGGAATAGATGTGAGGGAGACCTTATTCATTGATGACTCTTTTGCCAATTGCATGACAGCTCGGTCTTTAGGGATGAGCGTCTTGCATTATAAGCCGGGTGATAATTTGGAGAGTTGTATATTAAAAGAATTAGAACAAAAAGAAGTGATATGATTTTAAAATCAATAATTGAGTTTTATAAAGTATCCAAGCCGAAACCTTGTGGAGACGGATGGACACCTGAATCGGAACGGAGGCTGAAGCACCTGCAGTGGTCCACTTTCCTTTCTGCCACGTTAGGGTACGGCATGTATTACGTCTGCCGCCTGAGTCTGAATGTGGTGAAGAAACCCATTGTGGAAGAAGGTATCTTCTCGGAAACCGAACTGGGCATCATCGGATCGGTGCTGTTCTTCACCTATGCAATAGGGAAGTTTACCAACGGATTTTTGGCGGACAGAAGCAATATCAGGCGTTTTATGTCGACAGGTCTGTTGGTGACAGCACTTGTGAATCTGTGTTTGGGCTTTATCCATTCGTTCATCCTGTTTGCTGTGCTTTGGGGAATCAGCGGATGGTTTCAGTCGATGGGAGCTGCTTCGTGCGTGGTGGGTTTGTCGCGTTGGTTTGATGACAAAAAACGTGGTTCGTTCTACGGATTCTGGTCGGCAAGCCACAACATTGGCGAGGCGTTGACCTTTATCATCGTGGCTTCCATTGTGAGTGCGTTTGGTTGGCGTTACGGATTCTGGGGAGCTGGACTGGTGGGCTTGCTGGGAGCTTTAATTGTATGGAACTTTTTCCATGACACGCCACAAAGCAAGGGACTGCCTCCCGTCAGCCAGCCGAAAGAGAAGAAAGAACTGACCGAGGCAGAGGCGGCGGACTACAACAGGGCACAGAAACAGGTCCTGCTGATGCCTGCCATTTGGATATTGGCATTGGCAAGCGCCTTTATGTATATTAGCCGTTATGCCGTAAACAGTTGGGGCGTGTTCTATTTGGAGGCGCAAAAGGGTTACGACACGCTCGATGCCAGCTTCATTATCTCCATCGGCTCGGTGTGCGGCATTGTGGGCACGGTCTTGTCGGGCTTCGTGTCCGACCGCCTGTTCCGGGGCAAGCGCAATGCGCCTGCATTGATATTCGGTTTGTTGAATACCTGTGCCTTGTGTCTGTTCCTGCTGGTTCCCGGTGTGCATTATTGGCTGGACGTGACGGCGATGATATTGTTCGGTCTCAGCATCGGCGTGCTGCTTTGTTTTCTGGGCGGGCTGATGGCGGTCGACATTGCGCCTCGCAACGCATCGGGAGCGGCACTTGGCGTGGTAGGCATAGCCAGCTACGTGGGTGCCGGCATTCAGGACGTGATGAGCGGCATTCTGATAGAGGGCAACAAGGCGGTTGCCGACGGCGTGGAAGTCTATGATTTTACGGCTATCAACTGGTTCTGGATAGGTGCGGCATTGTTGTCAACACTCTGTACTTTGCTGGTTTGGAATGTAAAGCCTGGAGGGGATAAATGACTAACTATCCACATTTAGCCCAATTGGCTGTAGGGGGTATCGCATGCCCGAATGTGTCAACTGATTCATGCGGTCGTTTTCAGGGCGTATGCGATACGCCCCTACAGCCAAATCCGGTCTAAAGGACGTTCATATATATTTTATAAAGTTGGTTTATGAAGAAAGCTATATTTGCATTGCTTGTTGCGTTTAATGCAATAGGGACTGCTGCGCAAGAGGTGAGTTGGAAAGACTACTTGCCGGAAGTACACGGAACGTTGAGAGGTAAGTACGAGTACCAGACCGCTACCGGAGAACAGCGTTTTCAGGTACGTACCGCAAGGGTGAGCGTTACGGGGAATGTAACTCCCATCGTGAGCTATAAAGCCGAAATAGACCTTTGCGATGAAGGAGAAATCAAGATGCTGGATGCTTACGCACGGGTTGCCCCGTTGAAAGGGTTTTATGTTACTGTCGGGCAGATGCGTGTGCCGTTTACGATTGACGCGCACCGCTCGCCTCACTTGCAGTATTTCGCTAACCGTTCGTTTATCGCCAAGCAGATGGGCAGCCTGCGTGATGCTGGCGCTACGTTAAAGTATGTGCGTAAAGAAGGGTTCCCCTTTTCGCTGGAAGCAGGTTTGTTCAGCGGTTCGGGGCTGACGGAGCAAAAAGGCTGGCACAAGGCGCTTTCGTATTCGGCGAAATTGGAATTAACCCCTTTCAAGGGGTATAACCTGACATTGAGCACACAGCGCATCCGTCCTACGGACCGGAATATTTATATGTATGACATAGGTACCTATTATAATTGGAATAACTGGCATTTCGAGGTGGAAGCCATGTATAAGGAGTATGCCAATTCCTCGTTTAAGGGTGTATGGGCGGTAGATGCTTTTGTAAATTACGATTGGTTTATCCGGAAAAAGAAAAGTCTGTTCAAAAAGGTCTCTCTCCTTGCCCGCTTCGATTACATGGGCGATAATAGCGACGGAACATTAGACGGGCAAGGCGAGTTCCTGGTTACCGATTATGAACGCAAGCGTATCACCGGAGGTCTGACGTTCAGTTTCGGGAAACCGTTTCAGGCAGACCTCCGCTTAAATTACGAAAAGTATTTTTATGCCGGCCGTTCGCTTGCCTTGGAGTCGGAACAGGATAAGCTGGTGGTGGAAATGATGGTGCGTTTCTGATTCGAGGTATTCTGTACCGTGTATAGAAACGACTGGCTCTTTATAAAAGCAGGGCTTTTTCTACGATGTGGTGCATGTCGTAATATTTATATTCTGCCAGCCGTCCGCCGAAGATAACGTTGGTTTCCTTGTCTGCCAGTTCTTTGTATTTCAAGTAGAGTGCATTGTTCTTCTCGTCATTCACCGGATAATAAGGTTCGCTTCCCTCGGTCCATTCCGAACTGTATTCGCGTGACACGACGGTCTTAGGACATTGGTACACTTCCGCACCGAACATTTCGAAATGCTTGTGCTCGATGACGCGTGTGTAGGGCACTTCCCGTTCGGTGTAGTTCACCACCGCATTGCCCTGGTAATTCGGCGTGTTCAACGTTTCCGTCTCAAACCGCACCGTGCGGTATTCCAGTTTGCCGAATCTATATCCGTAATACTCATCGATGGCACCGGTAAATACAATCTTGTCTGCCAGTGCTTCCAGTTCTTGCCTGTGGGCGAAGAAATCGCAGTCCAGGCGGGTGTCAGTTCCTTTCAGCAGCCGTTCTATCAGCACGTTGTATCCGCCGATGGGGATGCCTTGGTATTTGTCGTTGAAATAGTTGTTGTCGAAAACCATGCGCACCGGTAGGCGTTTGATGATGAATGCTGGCAGGTCGGTGCATTTCCGTCCCCATTGTTTTTCGGTATAGCCTTTGATAAGTGTTTCGTAAATGTCTTTTCCTATCAGCAGTTGTGCCTGTTCTTCCAGGTTGCGCGGTTCGCTTATGCCTTGTTCTTTCATCCGTGCTACCGCCTCTGCCCGTTGTTCTTCCAGTTTTTCCTGAGCTTCGGCAGGTGTGGTCACTCCCCACATCTGGTAAAACGTGTTCATGTTGAAAGGCAGGTTATAAAGTTTACCTTTATAGTTTGCCACGGGCGAATTGGTATAACGGTTGAACTCTACGATGGAGTTGACAAAATCCCAGACCCGCTTGTTCGAGGTGTGAAAGATATGTGCTCCATATTTGTGTACATTGATTCCTTCAGTGTTTTCACAATATAAGTTTCCTCCCAAATGCGGTCGGCGGTCGATGACCAGGCATTTCTTTCCTTCTTGTGTAGCTTTGTAGGCAAATACGGAGCCGAATAATCCGGCGCCTACTATCAAGTAATCGTAACGTTGCATGAATGTAAATGTCTTTTATGGTTTTGCAGGCAAACTTACGAAAAATCTGTGGAATATCCGCCGGATTTCGTCAGATTAACGAAAATGTGGATGATGCGGGATTGGATAAAATGAACGGATATTCAATAAAAAAATCAGAGACTACCTCGTGAAAATCCGAGATAGTCTCTTTGGAGAGCGGAAGACGGGACTCAAACCCGCGACCCTCAGCTTGGAAGGCTAATGCTCTATCGACTGAGCTACTTCCGCAAATCAGTGGGCAAGGATGGATTCGAACCACCGAAGGCGTAAGCCAGCAGATTTACAGTCTGCCCCATTTGGCCACTCTGGTACTTGCCCGTTTATAAAAGCACTCTTTTCATAGAGCGGAAGACGGGACTCAAACCCGCGACCCTCAGCTTGGAAGGCTAATGCTCTATCGACTGAGCTACTTCCGCAAATCAGTGGGCAAAGATGGATTCGAACCACCGAAGGCGTAAGCCAGCAGATTTACAGTCTGCCCCATTTGGCCACTCTGGTATTTGCCCTTTTTTGAGAGGGAATATTTGGCTTATTCCCTCGTTTTCTCAAATGCGTTGCAAAGGTAATGCTATTTTTTTAATTTGCAAGCAAAATCAATCATTTTTATTGCATCGATGGCACATTCATCGCCTTTATTGCCTAATTTTCCACCTGCGCGGTCTTCTGCCTGTTGCATGGTATCGGTTGTAAGCAGGCCGAAGAGTACCGGGATGTCATGGGTTGCATTCAAACAGGTAATACCTTGGGTGGCTCCCATGCATACATAATCGAAATGAGGCGTATCGCCGCGCACTACGCATCCTAGGGCGATAACTGCATCTACTTTGCCGCTTTTGATGAACTGGGAGCATCCGTATGTCAATTCGAAGCTGCCCGGTACGGTTGCGGTCAGGATGTTTTCATCTTTTGCGCCATGTTTTTTTAAAGTAGTTACGGCTCCTTGCAGCAGGGCACCGGTAATGTTAGAGTTCCATTCGGATACAACGATTCCGAAACGCATGTTTGAAGCATCGGGTACGGCATTGGTGTCGTAATCGGAGAGATTGTGGTAAGCTGTTGACATGGCTTTTGAGTTTTTGGGTAGATGGTGAGAATTGGTTTAATGAATATCCGCAAACATGGATTGTTTGCGGATATTCAATTTAGTTTATATAGTTTGCGTTGGCCTCATGCTGGTAGGAAGATTCCGCTATGGAATGCTTTTCCCACCTTTATTTAATAGAAGCGCGTTCGATATACTTGTCGATATTCATGGCTTGGTAGGAGTTGCCATATTGGGTCTTGATTTCCTTGTAAGCATCTACAGCTTCGGCGTTTTTGCCTTGTTTTTCCAGAATCTGACCTGCCTGTAGCAGATAGATGGGGCTTAAGGTTGTGCTGTTTGCTTTGTGGGCAGCTTTCAGTAGGGTGGCTGCAGCCTTGTCCAGTTGTCCCATCTGTGCATAGCAGTTACCCAAAGTACCGATGATTGCCGGGGCTACCATATAGTCGTCTGCACTGAATTTGTCGAGATAAGTAGTGGCTTCTTCGTATTTGGCTAATTGTGCGTAGCAAAGTCCGGCATAAACATTAGCCAGATTTCCTGCATCTGTTCCGCTGTACTCGTCTGCTATTTTCAGAAAGCCTGCATATCCCAGGCTGTCCCCTTTCAAGGCGGACTCGAAATCGTTGTTTCCGAAATATTGTTCGCCTTTAAACAGTGCTTCGGATGCTTTTACCTCGTTGGGCTCGCCGATAAAGTGGGTATAAGCCTGAAATCCGCATACGATTACTACGATAGCTACTACGATACCTATCAACAGGTTCTTGTACTTAAACAGGAATGCTTCGGAAGTGCTTAATGCTTCATCCACATTCAATGGGTCATGAGTTTGATTTTGTTTTGACATCTTTCTTATTGTTTTTTATTATTTTCCTGACAATGCAATTTCGGTCAGCAAAAGTAATTTATTTATAGTTATAAATGAAATTTGCGGGCATGTTTTTTTATCAATCGTCCTTTTATTCGTATTTTTGTGACTTAAAAGTGGATGAATTATGTGGTTAAAACGCATTTCTATATTAAATTACAAGAATCTGGAACAGGTAGAACTGGGATTTTCCCGAAAGTTGAATTGCATAATCGGTAAGAATGGCATGGGTAAAACGAACCTGATGGATGCGGTGTATTATCTTTCGTTCTGCAAAAGTGCTACCAACCCTATTGATTCGCAGAATATTTTTCATGACCGTGACTTTTTTGTGATACAAGGATTTTACGAGAATGGTCTGGGCGAACCGGAAGAGGTGTATTGTGGGTTGAAACGCAGGCAGAAGAAGCAGTTCAAACGTAATAAGAAGGAATATTCCCGCCTGTCGGACCATATAGGGTTGATTCCTCTGGTTATGGTGTCGCCTGCCGATTCGTGGTTGATAGCAGGAGGGAGCGAGGAAAGGCGCCGGTTTATGGATGTGGTTATTTCGCAGTTCGACCGTGAATACCTGGATGCCCTGATCAGGTATAACAAGGCTTTGCAGCAGCGTAATGCCTTATTGAAATCGGAAATGGAACCGGAAGATGAACTGATGACCTTGTGGGAAGAAGGAATGGCTGCGATGGGAGAAATCGTTTACCGGAAGCGGAAAAGCTTTGTCGATGAATTTGTACCGGTATTCCAGTCGCATTATGCCTATATTTCGCAGGAACGGGAACAGGTAAGTTTGACCTACGAATCGCATGCGGGAGAGGGAGACTTGTTGCAGCTGCTGAAAGAGAGCCGGCAGCGCGACCGTCTTTTGGGGTATTCTACCAAAGGTATGCATAAGGATGATTTGGTTATGAAACTGGGTGATTTTCCCATCAAGCGTGAAGGTTCGCAAGGGCAGAATAAAACCTATCTTATCGCATTGAAACTGGCGCAGTTCGATTTCTTGAAACGGATAGGAAACCATACTGTTCCCATTGTATTGTTGGATGATATATTTGATAAATTGGATGCATCGCGTGTGGAACAGATTGTCAAACTGGTGGCAGGAGACAATTTCGGTCAGATATTTATAACCGATACCAATCGTGAGCATCTGGATAAGATTCTGCGTGAGGTGGGAGAGGATTATAAACTGTTTGAGGTCGTAGACGGATGTGTGTCGGAACGGAAAGGAGAAGATGACGTATGAAACGGAACAATACAGAGCAGGTAGGGGATGTTATCCGGCGTTTGCTCAGGCAGGAAGGTCTGGAGACTCCACTTAATGAATACCGGTTGATAGAGGCATGGAAAGACGTGGTGGGTCCCGTCATTGCGCGTTATACGATGAATCTGTATATCAAGAACCAGGTCTTGTATGTGCATTTGTCGTCGTCGGTCTTGCGGCAGGAGTTGTCAATGAGCCGGACGTTGCTGATACGTAACTTGAATGCTCAAGTCGGTTCGCAGGTAATAGTCAACATTGTCTTCCGGTAGAGGCAACGTTCCCGTTTTCGGTCCATACTTCGTCCATAGGTATGTCGGAGTCTTCTGTCGGAAGTCCTGGCTCGGTCAGTTGGAACTGGAAGCATATACCTATTTTATATACATTCAGTTTGTTGAGCAGACGGTCATAATATCCTTTGCCTCGTCCTAAACGGTTGCCTCTCCGGTCGAAAGATACGCCTGGAATGATGGCAAGGTCGATGGAGGCAGGTGAAGGAAATGCTGTTCCGAGGGGTTCTTGGATGTGGAAGCTACCTGTCTGCAACTGGTCTGCACCTTTATATGTGCGCAATTCAAGTTCGTTGCCCTTTACTACAGGCAGCACAATTACCTTTTGGGAATACCATTTTTCTATGAATGCATGTGTCTGTACTTCATCGGGAAGAGAGTGATAAAGCAAGACGGTTTTAGCCAGTTGGAAGCGCGGATGTGCTTCCAACTGGCTAAACAACCTGGAAGAAAGATTGTGTAATTCTTCTGTCGTATGCTGTTTTTTTTCTTGTGCTATACGGGTTCTGATATCTTTCTTTGACTGCATGTGCTTGATGTGTTGGGTCAATTGGTTGCTTCTTCCGGTGCTTTAGGGAAAGATTCTCCTTTTTCCAATACTTCCAGAGCTTGCAAGACGGTTTTGTCGGTCTTGTTGCTGTATTCAATGTATGCTTCGATGCCCAGAACATTGTATATGATGTTTCCGTACAGGTTTTCGTCGAACAGTTTTTTGGATTTGTACATCAATATATTCCGGCGTTTCAATCCTTTCTTTTCAGCATACGATGCGAATTTTTCCAGCAGGTTCTGGGTTTTCAGGTAGTCGACCATGCTGTCGGGAGTCGTATACTTCTGGAGCGTGCTTCGGTTCTTGTCTGTATAATCCAATGTATATCTGATAATCAGTCCCCGTGCAGCGGCCATGCGGAAGTAAGTCGTAATGCCTGTGGTGTCTTGCGGAACGAAGATATCTGGCATAATGCCTCCGCCTCCATAAACAGTCCGTCCCAGCCGGGTATGATAGATTTCCTGGGTATTCTGCTTGATGCTGTCTGCCGAGAAAAATTCGCCATGTTCGTAACGGGTAATCAAGTCCATTTCGTATTCTGAATCGTTTCCTTTTACGTATGGCTTTTGGATACAGCGTCCCGAAGGAGTGTAATAGCGGGCAATGGTCAGGCGGATAGCCGAACCGTCGCTGAACTCGATAGGTTGCTGTACAAGCCCTTTGCCAAACGAGCGGCGTCCGATGATGGTACCCCGGTCATTGTCTTGAATGGCTCCGGCAAATATTTCGCTTGCCGATGCCGAGCCTTCGTCCATCAGCACGACAAGCGGAATGCTTTGGCTGCTTCCAGTACCGTTGGATGTGTAGTTTTCGCGTGGGGATTTACGTCCTTCTGTATATACTATCAGGCTGTTTCCTGGCAAGAACTCATTAATCATTTGGATAGCTGATGCCATATATCCTCCGGTGTTTCCACGCAGGTCGATAATCAGTCCTTTGTAGTTGGCACGGTTCAGTTTGGCAAGTGCAACCAGCAGTTCCGGATAAGTGGTTTCTCCGAACTTGTTTACTTTGATATAGCCAAACTGGTCATTGACCATATAGGCGGCATCGATACTTTTTACCGGAATATCGCCACGGACAACTGTAAAGTGTAGTATTTCTTCTTCACCAGGGCGGTAGACACCCAGTTTGACGGTGCTTCCTTTTTCGCCTTTCAAGCGTCGCATGGCTTCGGTATTGGTTACTATTTCACCCACGAAAGCCGAGTCGTCTACTTCAATGATACGGTCGCCTGCCAGCATACCTACTTTTTCCGAAGGTCCACCGGGGATTACATTGTTCACGTGGATGGTATCGTCTTGGATGGTGAACTGTATGCCTACACCGCTGAAGCTGCCTTTCAGGTCTGAATTGACAGTTTCTAAATCTTTGGCCGGGATGTATGCCGAGTGCGGGTCCAATTCGCCGAGTATTTGAGGCATGGCTTCTTCTACCAGGTCGTACATATTTACAGTGTCTACGTACTGGTCATCTATGATACGCAACAGAGCGTTCAGCTTGTTGGATGAAGTGTTGATGATGCCCAGTTTGTTGCCTGAAAAATGGTTGGCATAAAATGTTCCGATTAAGATTCCTATCACTACACAAAAGGCAAGCAGGAAAGGCATCAGCCGGTTTTTGTTGTTATTTGTCATACGCTTCTTCGTTTAAATAAATCACTTCTATATTTGCGCGTTTCAAGAGTTCGATACCATCTTCCAACCGGTATTTTTCGGCATACACTACCCGTTTGATGCCGGCTTGGATAATCAGCTTGGCACATTCGATGCAAGGGGATGCGGTGACATAAAGTGTTGCTCCTTCGCTGCTGTTGTTCGAACGGGCTATTTTGGTGATGGCATTAGCTTCGGCATGCAATACGTACGGTTTGGTCAGTCCGTGTTCGTCTTCGCATACGTTTTCAAATCCGGCAGGTGTCCCGTTGTAGCCATCCGAGATTATCATCTTGTTTTTGACAATCAGTGCCCCTACTTTTCTTCGGTTGCAGTAAGAGTTTTCTGCCCAGATAGTAGCCATGCGCATGTATCGCCTGTCTAATGTTTCTTGTTTGGTGTCGCTTGGTTCCATATATATAATAAGGTGTTATTTTAGTTTCTGAATCCGACGGGGTAAAATTGTATATAGTGGTTCTTGTCTGCATTAAATAGTTTAATGAGTTGTGAATCTCCCCGATAAAAATGTGCGTTGCTGATTTCATCATAGAACGTCTTGTCTCGTCCGCTAGGGGTATGGTTGGGAGTCAGCCTCACCGAAAAACTCCGGTCATTTCCGTCTGCACTCCATGTGCCGGTAAACGTAAACGATTCGCCTTGTCCTGTTACGCTCCCGTCTTCAGCAAATTGGATGATGAACTTGTCCGGGTCTTTGTTGATTTGCTCCAAGTCATCTTTCGAGGTTGTCAAGGTGTAGTTATTGTCATCTTGCCAGTTTGTCGTGTCATACGAACCGCTCCAATGCCATGTCTGTCCGCTGGCAAATATTTCAAACACATCATCTTCCTGGTTGCATCCGCAAAGCAGCGTTGCCATGCACAGCCAGATGTATAATCCGTATTTTCTCATTGTTTTTTCATTTTATGATTCCATTCCGTTTCAGTAAAGCATCGATGGCAGGCTCTTGCCCTCGGAAGCGCTTGTATAGTACCATCGGATGCTCAGTTCCTCCTTTCGACAAGATATTGTCGCGGAACGATTGTGCCACTTCGGTATTGAAAATGCCTTTTTCCTTGAATACAGAAAAAGCATCAGCGTCCAGCACTTCTGCCCATTTATAACTATAATATCCGGCGGCATAGCCTCCCGACATAATGTGCCCGAACTGTACGCTCATGCACGTGCCGGCTATTTGCGGCAAGATTTGTGCGCGTTTCCACGCTTCTTTTTCGTATGCACGGACATCTCCGTCGAATGCGGTATGACGTGTATACCATGCCATATCCAGCAATCCGAAGCTGACTTGACGCAGGCAGGCGTAGGCAACGTTGAAATTGGCTGCGTCTATAATTCGCTTAACCAGTTCTTCGGGCAGTGGTTCATGAGTCTGGTAATGACGTGCAAAGGTATTAAGAAATTCTTTTTCAATGGCAAAATTTTCCATGATTTGCGAGGGAAGTTCTACAAAATCCCAATAAACATTTGTTCCGCTCATGCTTTTGAACCGTGTATTGGCGAATATGCCGTGCAATGCGTGTCCGAATTCATGCAGGAATGTGGTTACTTCCGAGAATGTCAGCAGTGCCGGTTTGTCGGGGGTCGGCTTTGTGAAATTCATCGTGACGGAGACATGTGGACGGCTGTTGGTACCATTGTCGTCTATCCATTGTTCCTTGTAGCTGGTCATCCATGCTCCTGATTTTTTCCCAGCACGTGGATGGAAATCGGTGTAAAGTACGGCCAGAAAACTTCCGTCTTTATCGTATACTTCATATGCTTTGACGTCCGGATGATATACGGGGATGTCTTTGTTTTCTTTAAAAGTTATGCCATACAGGCGTGTAGCCAATCCGAATACACCGCTTTTCACCTGGCTCAGTTCGAAGTAAGGCCGGAGGGCTTCTTCGTCAAGGTCGAATTTTTCCTTGCGCAGTTTTTCTGAGTAATACGAGAAATCCCAGGGCATCAGTTCGAAGTGTTCTCCTTCGAGGGCATGTGCCAAGGCTGTAACTTCTTCTATTTCTTTATGGGCTGTAGGGGTATAGGCTTCCAGCAGTTGGTCGAGCAGGCGATAAACGTGCTGGCTGTCTTCTGCCATGCGTTTCCTGAGTACATAGTCGGCAAAGTCGGCGAATCCTAGCAGCTGGGCTATCTGCATGCGCAGGTTTACCAACCGTTTGACGATATCAAGGTTGTTTTGCTCATTATCGTGTGTACATTGGGTATTGTAGGCAAGATATAGCTGACGGCGTAATTGGCGGTTGTCGCAATATTTCATAAACGGCACATAGCTGGGTGCTTGCAGCGTAAATATCCATCCGTTTTTCCCTCTTTCTTTTGCTGTATGTGCAGCTGCTTCGACGGCACTTTCGGGAAGCCCTTTCAGGTCTTCTTCTTGGGTCAGTTGCAATTCGTAATTGTTGGTTTCTTTCAAGTGGTTTTGTGAAAAACGAAGAGTAAGGGTACTCAGCTCTGTACTGAGTTTGCGGAAAGTCTCTTTGTCCGTATCCGAGAGGTTGGCACCGTTGCGCACAAATCCATCATACGTTTTTTCCAGTAACCGGTATTCTTCGTGTGTAAGGTTGATCCGGTCACGTTTTTCATACACATGTTTGATACGTTGGAAAAGCCTTGCGTTCAGATTGATGTCGTTGCTGTGTTCCGACAATTCGGGCATCAGTTTTTCAGCAATGGCTTCCAGGTCATCACTTGTTTCGGCACTCATCAGGTTGAATAGCACCGTGGTGACTCGGTCAAGCAGTTCGCCAGACTGTTCCAATGCTTTTACCGTATTATCGAAGGTAGGTTCTTGTGGATTATCGGTGATGGCTCTGATTTCTTCGTTTTCACGGCGCATGCCTTCGCGGATGGCAGGCTCATAGTCGGCGAGCGTGATTCGGTCGAATGGCACGGTAGCGTGCGGTGTATGGTAGGGGGTGAAAAATGGATTTTCCATAAATGTCATTTTGTTTGTTTATTGGTTTGGTTGTAGGCTATAAGTGCATTCATGTCGGGGATTTCTATTTCTCTCCGGCTGAGTGATACCAGGCCTTCTTGTTTTAGTTCATTTAATATTTTCGATACGTTGATGCGTGTGTCATCTATCAGGTCGGCAAGGTCCTCCATCCGGATATGCAGCCTTTTGAAGCCGTTGGTGGTGGTGCATCGCAGCAACAGGAAATTGATGATTTTGCTTTGTGTGTCGCCGATGTGGGCGTTCCACAGGCGGCGGTAAATGGTTTGTGCCCGGTTGCTAAGCAGATTCATGAAATTCAGCTGGAAGATGGCATATTTGTTCAGTTCTGTCAGAATGTATGATTTGTCGATACTGATGATGTTTGCGGGCGTCAGGGTGTGATATGACGCATTGTATTGCGGATACATTCCGAACAATGAATAAGGTTCTATTACATACGGTGCTTCCAATGTTTCGTAGAGTGTATAATTATGGGTTTGGTCTGCTGATTCTGACTGTATTTTGCCTTGCAAGACAAAAAACAGGCCCTCGCAAGCATTGTTTTGGCGCACGATGCAACTACCTGCGGGAAGCTTTTGAAAATGTAGTTTTACTTTTTCCAGTATGGCTGTAAAGTCTTCTTTACATAGCCCTTGGAACAAGGGAAGTAGCAAAAGCTTATTGTACATACTATTCTCTTCCATCTGTCTTTAACTTTATTAAGTTATAATTTAACATACAAAATTAAGCAATATTCTGATACATAACATGGCTTTTACCTTTTTTATTGTTTCTTACCGTCTGGTAATGCTTGCTGGGGCAGAGGACGGTTTCGGTCAACATAGATGATACCGGTTGGTCATATAACTAGTCTGGCTTGTGCAGGTATATCCTTTTGTCTTTGAAGATATATTCGGAGAGCGATGGAAATATGTTTTCCGGCTGGGTGGTTCCGTCTTTTTTTTGTGAAATTTGGAGGGATATTGCTTGATATGCATCTTCATCTCGTTTTTTTATGTTATATTTGTGAACAAAAATTAAACTTATGAGGCTATGGGAGTATTTAGTTTGCAAGAATTGGTAAGTGCGTTTATTGTGCTGTTTGCGGTAATTGATATCATTGGTGCTGTTCCCATTATTCTGGATTTGAAGCAAAAGGGACGTTCTGTCAATGCGATAGAGGCTACTTTGATATCGGCTGGACTGTTGCTGGCTTTCTTTTTTGCCGGTGACATGATTCTGAAGCTTTTTCAGGTGGATATCGCTTCGTTCGCGGTGGCGGGTGCGTTTGTCATTTTTTTGATGTCGCTCGAAATGATACTGGACATCGAGATATTCAAGAATATCGGTCCTATCAAGGAGGCTACGTTGGTGCCGTTGGTTTTCCCGTTGCTTGCCGGGGCTGGGTCGTTTACTACTTTGTTGTCTTTGCGGGCGGAATATGCAACGGTTAACATTTTATTGGCTTTGTTGCTGAACATGGTATGGGTGTTTATTGTTTTAAAGATGACCGACCGTATCGAACGCATGCTGGGGAAAGGGGGAATTTATATTATCCGTAAGTTTTTCGGCATTATTTTGCTTGCCATTTCTGCCCGGTTGTTTACGGCAAACCTTACATTGCTGATAGAACAGTTCCAGCACGGTGGCTGATACAGGGTAAATTTTTCATTCTTAAATTTTTAATTCTTCATTTAAAAGATGCTTGTAACACTTGTTATTTTGGTCCTGTCTGCCGTTTTCTTTGTTTCGGGAAGGGTGCGGTCGGATATAGTAGCGTTGTGTGCGCTGATAGGCTTGCTGGTTTTTCACGTCTTGACTCCAGAAGAGGCTTTGTCGGGTTTTTCTAATTCTGTAGTGATTATGATGGTAGGACTGTTTGTCGTAGGAGGGGCTATCTTCCAGACCGGATTGGCCAAGATGATCAGTTCACGTATTTTGAAGTTGGCAGGTAAAAGCGAGTTGCGTTTGTTTTTGCTGGTCATGCTGGTGACTTCTGCCATCGGGGCTTTTGTAAGCAATACAGGTACTGTAGCTTTGATGTTGCCTATTGTGGTAAGTCTTGCCAACAACGCTGGTATGAATCCGGCACGTTTGTTGATGCCGTTGGCCTTTGCCAGCAGTATGGGAGGTATGATGACGCTGATTGGTACCCCGCCTAATCTGGTGATACAAGACACACTGGTACATGCGGGATTTGAATCCTTGTCGTTCTTTTCGTTCCTTCCGGTAGGGTTGGTTTGTGTGGCAACAGGCATCGTGGTGTTGTTGCCTCTTACGAAATGGTTCCTATCGAAGAAACGTGAAAAAAACAATGGTGAATCTTCCGGAAAGTCTTTGAATGAACTGGTCAGAGAATATGGTTTGGCACATAACCTGTTTCGTTTACGGGTGGATGCAGCTTCGGGTATTGTCGGTCAAACGGTACAGACATTGGATGTGAGACGGCGCTACGGACTGAATATTCTGGAAGTACGTCGGGGAGAAGCTTCACAGCATCGTTTCCTGAAGACAGTTACGCAAAAGTTGGCATCGGCAGATACGGTTATCCAGGCAAATGATGTCTTGTATGTAAATGGGGATATTTCATCCGTAAACCGTTTTGTCGGGGAATGTAGGTTGGAGATGATGGACGGGCACATTACCGAAGAAGCCGTCAATGGCGAACGTTCGTTGGGATTTTATGATATCGGCATTGCAGAAATAGTGTTGATGCCCACTTCCAACATCCTCAATCAGCGGGTAAAAGAAGCAGGTTTCCGTGATAAGTTCAATGTGAATGTGCTGGGGATACGCCGGAAAAAAGAGTATATATTGCAAGACCTTGGCAATGAACGGATGCACAATGGTGATGTGTTGCTTGTGCAGGGCCAATGGCATGATATAGCCCGGTTGACTAAAGAAGATACCGACTGGGTGGTATTGGGACAACCTTTGGCTGAGGCCGCCAAGGTGACGCTCGACTACAAGGCGCCGGTGGCTGCTGTTATTATGCTATTGATGGTGGCGATGATGGTTTTCGACTTTATTCCGGTGGCTCCGGTTACGGCGGTGATGATTGCCGCTATGCTGATGGTGCTTACGGGATGCTTCCGTAATGTAGAGGCTGCCTATAAGACCATTAATTGGGAAACTATCGTATTGTTTGCAGGTATGCTGCCTATGTCGTTGGCATTGGAGAAGACAGGAGCGTCCGATTATATATCCGGTTCTTTGGTGAACGGGTTGGGGGCATACGGACCATTGGTTTTGATGGCAGGCATTTATTTTACCACTTCTTTGATGACCATGTTTATCAGCAATACGGTGACGGCTGTGTTGATGGCTCCTATAGCCTTGCAGAGTGCTATGCAGATTGGGGTAAGCCCGGTGCCTTTTCTCTTTGCCGTAACAGTAGCTGCAAGTATGTGTTTTGCTTCACCTTTCTCTACTCCTCCTAATGCCTTGGTAATGCCTGCCGGACAGTATACGTTTATGGATTATGTCAAGGTAGGTTTGCCATTGCAGATACTTATGGGGGTAGTGATGATAGTTGTATTGCCGCTATTGTTCCCGTTTTAGTCCTGCAGTTTTTTGTGGGTATGGTTAATTCTTTTCAGTCAAGAATTTCCAATAGCGGACAGGCATGTCTTTTTTATGTTTGACAGGGTTAAGGCGTTCGCGGATACAGATGGAGTGAAAGTAGTTTTTCCAAAGTGTCTGGTATAGTCTTTCTTCCCTGTCAAGTAGATTTTCATCAACTTTTCCGGTCAATAAAGCAGGCTGATGGACATTTGTAAAAGCGATTTCGTTCACTTGTATGCCATCGTAATAGTAACCGAAATGCCGGCGTGCGTCATAGATAATCCAGTGTTGGTCGGCAAAACGGTCTTGAAAATGCCTGATGGTTAATGATAGCACATTATACAGAGGTTCTATTATGCCGAAATATGTGCCATCGGCAAGTTTTTGAAAGCGCATGAATTGTAGGATGCGGTGACGTTCACCGCTTACTTTTCTTCCAAGTTGTGTAACAGCTAATGTTACAGGGTTGGTGAAATCGGTAGTAATAGAGTGTTTTGAATCGAATATTTGTTTCATATATTTCATCAAGAGCATAGGAGCCTCGTAGGCTTCAGACAACCAACAGTAGGTGATGAGTGCTGTAGCTTGTTTCGATAGTTTTCTACACAAGGCTTTCCATACCCGTTCCGCTTTTTCAGTACAGGTGGTGACGCGGTAAAGTTCATTATAAAATAAAGGAAGAGGCTCTGTTTCATGCAAAAGTTTGTCGGGAAATGTCCGGCGCACGTATGCATCAAACAAAGCCGTAAGCAAGCCTTCGAATGTATGGTCGTAAACGAAGATAATCATTATAATAAAGAAAAATTTTGATTACTTTATATCTTCCAGTACGATGGAATAGCTGGCATCGAAACTCTTGTCAGGTTCCAGGGTCTGCATCCATTCACGGTCTTTAAACTCTCCTTTGTATCCGACAGAATCACAACGTCCGTACCATGGCTCAATGCAGACAAAAGGAACATCGGGATGGGATACAGAAGGCGACCAGATGGCTACCAGTGGGCTGTCGAATTCTACGCTAAGGTAAGGAGTCTTGGATTTGTCTGTCAGTGTGATTTTTTTCAGTTGGCTATTATCAAACATGTAGGTATCACATTGGAAAGTGGCAGGAGTTAGTTCCAGCATTCCATTGTTTAGTGTCAGGCTTTGTCGTTCGTTTGATGTACAGCCTTTTTCTGTTGGCGAGATATATTCTAATGTTTTTTTGTCTTTACCGAAGTCGAGAAACCCTTTTTCTTGGGTAACTGTGTCGAAGTCACGGTAATAAAAAGCAGGGTGTGCGCCTATTTGGAAATACATGTTTTCGTTTCCTGTATTTTGAACACTCCACATTACTTCGATGCGATTCCCTTTTAGCCGGTAGCCAATTTCCAGTACAAATGTGAAGGGGTATTTCTTCAGTGTTTCTTCATTGCTTTCCAGACTGTAAATGAGGGCGTTCTCTTCTTCGTATGTCAGCTGGAAATCCATGTCCCGTGCAAATCCATGCTGCCCTAATTCGTATGATTTTCCCTTGTGGCGGTAAGAATTGTTCCATACCCGTCCTACAATAGGGAATAATATAGGCGAATGACGTCCCCAGAACCGAGGATCTGCCTGCCACAAATATTCTGTTTCATTAGCAACGATGCTTACCAGTTCGGCCCCATGATCGGCTACTTGGATACTGATTTTGTCGTTAGATAGTGTTTTCATATTTCCCGTTATTTATGATGTTTGGATTTTTATTCCAAAAATACGAAATTCCTTGTTTGCTCGTGTAATTTATGCAACTTATTTTTGCTATGTATACTTTTTTTACATACATTTGTCTTGGCAAGACAAGAAAAGATATGAATCGTGAAATAGTGATAGTTTTGATAATAAGTTGCCTTTGGGGAGGATTGGCAGGAAGTTGTGTCAGGAAGAAAAAGGTGGAAAATGTAGATTGCTATGCGCCTTTGTTTGCGCAATGGGAAGATACGTTAAGTGATAATCCTGTTTTTGTATGTGAAAAAGTCGATAGTATCTTGCCTTTGCTGAAGGACAGCATTACGTATTATCAAATGCTTACCCTTAAGGCAAAGGCAAAGATGTTTATATCGGAAACAGATTCGGTAGAATGCCTGTTGCGTTTAGCTACGGATTTCTGCAAAAAAACGAATGTGTCCAGTAAGCGGCATTGGATTTTATCGGCAGAAGTCGCAAATATGAAGGGCAACTTGTATGCACGTACGACTGTTTTTGACTCAGCACGAATGGCGTTTCGGAGAGCGTATGATTTTTGCGAGCGTGTGGATGAGCCTTATAAACTGCTGAATGTTGCGTTGAATTTGGCAGATGCATATAGTGGCGAAGGCAGATATGACTGGAGTTCGTATTGGTACAGAAGGGCTTTGGCATTGGCTGATTCGTTGCGCATGCCCGATGAGGAACGTTTCCCGATTTATTATGGGCTTGCTCAAGTCAATATGAATTTGCGGGATTTCGACCGTTGCGACTATTATTTCGATTTGGCAGGAAAATATTTCGCTCAAATGAAACCTTATGAGAAGCATATTTATTTGAATAACCGGGGAAATTCTTATTATTATCGGCAGGACTATCCGAAAGCATTGGATTATTTCCGCCGGTTGTTGGTGTTTGTCAACCAGTATCCGGATATGAAATTTGAACGGAATATGACAATGGTGAATTTAGGAGCGGTTTTTTTGCTGATGAATCAGACGGATTCGGCAACTTATTACCTGAATCAGTGCTATGCTTATTTCAAGGAGATGGAAAACACTTCTGCTCTTTATTACATAGATACCCAGCTGATTGAACTGGCTTTGAAAAGAGGAGATTTGCCTTTGGCAAGGAAACGTTTGCAAGAAGCTGTAAAACCTGATGTTATCGACCCTAATATGTTGCATATACGGAACCGTTACTTGCAGCATTATTTTGAGGAAAGCGGTAATTTCAGGCAAGCATATTATTATTTGAAGGAAAATAACCGAATAGACGATTCTACCCGTAATGAACGCATCCGGATGAGGGTTGCATCTATAGCATTGCGTTATCAGCGCGATAGTACACTGATGAAGAAAGAAATGTTTATTCAACAAAAAGAAAATGAAGTGTTGCGCCTGAACCAATGGCTTTATGGTGGTTCGCTGGTGGTGGTGCTAGCAGGTATGTGCGGCTTTTTTATTTTCTTACATCGTAAAAAGAAACGTGCCAAAGTAGAAAGCAACTTGCGTACGGCCATCACTTCGTTGCGTTTGGCGAATATTCGCAACCGTATTTCTCCACATTTTATTTTCAACGTGTTGAATCGGGAAGTGAAGGCGAATCGGGTTGCGGAGTCGGATACTAACCTGAACGGGTTGATTAAACTGATACGTCGTAATTTGGAATTGGCAGATAGCCTTTCTGTTACATTACGTGACGAGTTGGATTTTGTGCAGACTTATGTGGAGTTGGAAAGCAAGACTTTGCAGCCCGATTTTGTCTATACCGTCGAAGTGGATCCCCAAATCAATCAGACCAATGTGAAGATACCTGCTATGCTGCTGCAGATTCCAATAGAAAATGCCATCAAACATGGCTTGCGTACAAAGGTGGGGCCAAAGCGGTTAAGCATACATATTTGTCAACACACCGATGAAATAGAAATATTTATCCGTGACAATGGAGGAGGGTATCGTATCGGAAGTGGTGCCTCTGGAACAGGGACCGGTATGAAAGTTATTACCAGGACACTCCAATTGTTGAACGCTTACAATCGTCGTCCGATTGTGATGCATATAAATAATGTAGAGATGGCATCGCATGAAACCGGATGTGAAGTTTATTTTCGGTTGCCAGTAGATTATTCATTTGAATTGAAGAAACAAAAGAAACCCTTTTATGGAACAGATATTTAGAACAGTCATTGTAGACGATGAGGAAAGTGCCATTGATAATTTGTCGTTCGAATTGCAGCGTTATTCTTACGTGTCGGTAGAAGGGACTGCACGAACGGGAAGTCTCGGATTGAAGGTAATAGAAAAGACAAAACCCGATTTGTTGTTCCTGGATGTGGAATTGCCAGATATGACCGGGATGGATGTACTTGCCCGCTTGCGTGACCGGATTACATGGAATATGCGTGTCGTATTTTATACGGCATATAATAAATATGTGATTGACGCATTGCGTAGTGCTGCTTTTGATTTTCTGCAAAAACCGGTTGATTCGAGTGAATTGCAGATGGTTATGTCACGATTATATGAGCAAAATGTGAAAAGTGATGTAGGCAATGTTGCCGCTTTATTAAAAGACAGGCCGTTTATGGTAATGACTCCTACTGGGGACTTGCGTTTTTTGCGTGCATCCGAAATCGGGTATTTCCGTTATTTATCGAACCGTAAGATATGGGAAGCAGCCTTGACCGATGGTACATTCCTGGCGTTGCGTCGGAGTACGACGGCAGAACAGTTATGTGCTTACGATTCGGTTTTCATACAGATTCATCAATCGTATATCATCAATATGCATTACCTGATTATGGTGCAGGATAACCGTTGTATCATGTATCCGCCTTTTAATGCTGCCGAGGAGTTATTAATATCCCGAAAATATAAGAAAATAATGATCGAACGATTTTATCAGCTATAAGTTTTGACCATATAGTGGCTAATTTTGTGCATTTAGCTCACGAAACAGATAGGATAGTTGTAAAATCCCGTTTTTGTGAAATTGTTGGTAATGGCTATTTTTTTATTTTTGTAGAAACATTTAACGATAGAGCATATTTATGAAGGGATTTTTAAACAGAAGAGTTTGGTTGGTGGCAGGTGGTCTTTTATTGGGTATGACGGTGCATGCCCAGTATTTGCGGACATCCTATTTTATGGAAGGTACTAGCTCAAGGTTGGAATTGAATCCAGGATTACAACCAATGAGAGGATATTTTAATATACCGGTTTTAGGGTCATTCAATGTCGGTACGTCTTCCAATGTGTTGGGCATCAACGACATTGTGGATGTTCTTGATTCGGGAGAAGATATATTTCTAAATGATGACTTGTACAGCCGGTTGAAATCAGACAACCGTCTGAATGTAAACCTCAAAACCGATGTCCTTTCTTTTGGTTGGTATGCGGGGAAGGGCTTCTGGAATGTAAATGTCGGTTTACGTGCTGATGTAGGAGCATCTATTCCCCAGTCTATGTTTGAATACTTGCGTAGGGTAAATAATACAGAAGATATCAATGGTAGCTTCTCGAATATGAACTTCAATCTGAATGCTTATGCCGAAATCGGCTTGGGATATTCCCGTCAGATAACCGAGAAACTTTCTGTGGGTGGACGTGTGAAAGTGCTGTTGGGGATAGCACGTGCCGAAATGGCTGTTGACAATTTCGATATTTATGTGGATGACGCACTGACAAACGGTGATTATACGGAACTGAATCCTTATCAGACGTATGGTAGTGCCACGGTTAATGCACGTGTCTCCACGACAATGAAAGGTGGAGGCTTGAGTTTTGATGAAACTACGGGGCAGATTGATGGGTTCGATATAGACGGAAGCAATTTTGGCATAGCGGGTGCAGGATTCGGTATTGACCTGGGAGCCAGTTACAAGGTATGGGATAACTTGACCGTATCAGCGGCTGTACTTGATTTAGGATTCATTAAATGGAAAGAAGGCGAAACTACAGTAGCTGCACCTGCTAACGGCTCTTTTGAAGTGACAGGCAGCAATTATCAGGATTTTCTGGATGGAGACTTCTTGAGTATGGATCGTTTCAATTTTGTGCAAGACAAAGAGGCTGCAGAAGATACCAAGACTACGTTGGCGTCTACTATCCTGTTGGCAGGTGAGTATGGTTTGCTGGATAATAAGTTGAGTGTTGGTGCTATATATACCGCACGCTTTGCTGAACCTAAGACCTTGAATGAACTGACATTCTCGGCCACCTACCGGCCGAAAAACTGGTTTAATATTGCTGCCAGTTATTCTCCGATTCAGGCGGGAGGAAAGTCTTTTGGTCTTGCCTTGAAATTGGGAGCATTGTTCTTAGGTACTGACTATATGTATTTTGGGAATAGCTCGAAAGCGGTAAATGCCTTCATCGGGTTGTCTATTCCATTGGGAAAGAGCAGAGATTAGAAGATTCTTACGTAAGAATGTTTGTTCGTAATGTGTGTAGGGTGAAATGAATATACTTGCTTTGCTGTTGTAATATATATGCGTTGACAACTACAGATATATAAGCGTTATAAAATATATTAAAGAAAGACTCTCTTACAGAGAGGCAGCATATTTTGTCTTGTCTGTCTTTATTTTCAATGCTGCTCGGTAAGAGATGTCTTTCTTGTCTTTTTCAGATTTCCAGTGATTTTAGTTTTGTACCGTCAAGATGATAGAGAGTGATGACTCCATTTTCATAAGTGGCGAATGTGGGTTGATTCCCTCCTTTGGGGAAGGTTATAGAACCAGTATTGCATATTGTTATGCCATTTTGTTTTTCCAGTTGCCACAGATGGGTGTGCCCGTAGAACAAAGCATCATATTTCCCTTTAGGCAAACGGTTTTCATTGTATAGATGTCCGTGTGTCAGAAGCAGGAATTTTCCGTTGTCTGCTACTAAGGCATAGTCGGAAAGTATCGGAAAATCAAGTAGCATTTGGTCTACTTCCGAATCACAATTGCCTCGGACGGCAATGATTGACCCCGAAAAATGATTGAGGCATTCAGCAATGCCTTTAGGGTCCAGCCCTTCGGGAATCCTGTTGCGTGGACCATAGTTCAGTATGTCACCTAAGATGCAAAGTACGTCGCATTGGTTTGCGTCATAGAATTTCATTACTTGTTGCAGGCAGGGCAAAGAGCCGTGGATGTCGGATACGATTACATATTTCATAAAGTTGGTGTTAATAGTTTGTTATTCGCCTGCAAAAATAGAAAGAATTGGAGAATATTTCTCATTCTCTGGTGAATCCTTCATTCGATTCAAAAAAAATCAATCTGTCTCTCTGTCCGTCAACATACGCTCCTGGTGTTTTATTGGTAGACTGTTGTTACTTTTTTTTACAGCATAAGTCTGCTTTTCGTCCGTTTGGACTTCTTTTTTGTGTATATAGTGATAAAAGCTGGAAATGAAGGTTTGTATAATATCTTGAATCTCTCTATATTTATAAAAATCATAAAAAGAGAAAGATATGATGAGCAGAAAATTTTTGTTTTTGGCAGTGTTTTCTATCCTAGGCTTATCGGCGTTTTCTCAAATGTCGGCCGATCGGATTTATTTCGGTGTAAAAGGAGGAATGGGGCTTTCGTGGGCTAAGTATTCCGAGTTGAAAAATCGTGACCCGAAAATGCTATTTGGTGGTGTAGGAGGGGTTTTTGCTGAATTTGAGTTCGGTGAGAACCGTTTGTTTTCTATCCGTCCAGAAGTGGACTGGCTTTCGCGAGGGACTAAAATCAGCGACAGTGATTTGGATTATAAATTGAAGGCGAAATATGTAGACGTGCGTCTGCCTTTGATTTTTAATTTTGGTGATTATCAAAGCGTACGTCCGTATGTGTATGTGGCTCCGGTTGTCGGCTTTGTGCGTGGCGGTGATATATCGCTCACCGAACATGGTATGGATTATAAAGTGGATGTTTCTGAAGCCAATATGGCAAACACTTATTTTGCCGGTGCAGTAGGAGCCGGAGTGAAAATACCCATTCATTTGAACGGAGGCAAACGTTTGCAGTTTGCTTTGGAAGCCAATTATCAGTATGGGTTTACCGATACCTACAGTGATATGGAAAAGAGTGGAGAGGCTATTGCTGTTAATCGTTTCTGGTATGACATCCGTGGTAACCGGAAATTGCAGGGACTTGAGATAACCGCTTCGCTTTCTGTGCCGTTGAGTATCTTTAAACGGACACCTAAAAAGAAAGTCGTAGAACCTGTATATGTACCCGAACCGGTAGTAGTGGAAGAAAAACCGGTGGTGGAAGAAAAGCCTTGCTATACATTGGAGGAAATTATGGAATTGCTGGGTAAGGGCGAGTCTATTACAGGTAAGACCATTTGTGCGATAGACATCATTAATTTTGAATTTGATAAGAGTACCATCAAGAAAGAGTCGTATCCGTATCTTGACAAAATTGTGCGCTTGATGAAGAATACGCCGATTCATGTGGTTGTAAGAGGGCATACGGACAATGTTGGTGATGCCGATTACAATATGGAACTTTCGAAAAAACGTGCGGAGGCCGTTTACAATTATTTGTTGAAAGCGGGTGTAGAACCCAGTCATTTGTCGTATGAATATTACGGAATGACGCGTCCTATTTCGACCAATGATACTCCGGAAGGGCGGCTGATGAACCGTCGTGTAGAATTTGAAATTACCGAATAATAAGTTAAGGAGGAAAGATTATGAAAAAGATAAATGCAATAATAAATAGCTTTGCGTTTTTATTGCTGGCTGTATTGATGTCTGCGTGTAATAAAGACGGCATTGAAACCATTGTGATAGAAGACGGACAGCCGAGTCTGGCACAGATGATTGTCGGCACATGGCAGCCGAACAGAGGAGAAATAGCCGACCCGAATACTGGAGAGGTAATCGAAGTGATATCTCCGGGCGAAATGCCGTGGATGAATATCTATGATGATAGTACAATTGATGTGTCTCAAGGTGGAAGCGGTCCGGGTGGAAGCACAGGCGGAGGTGATTTCGTATGGAATGTAGACGAAGGAGATAAACCTGGTCCGGGTAGTGGAAGTAGTGGAGAATACGACGGAAGCGGTCCTTCGTTTCATTATGATGATTATCATTGGTATATTTTCCAGCTTACCGAGCACGTTTTCATTATCTACCGTTTTTATGGCGATTACATCATCATTTATTATTATTACCGGTTAGGTGGTTATGATGGGGCGGAACCTGAACCGACACCGGAAATTGAAGTCATAACAAACGAGGTGGATGTCTCTTCAGATTATATATTTGTAACAGGTCGAATTAGTGTTGAGGCGGCTGGTTATTTTCTAATCTCTACCTCTGCGAATATGGCTGATGCGCAACGATACTATGCTGAAATTGATCCTAAAGGAAGTGATAATCCGGCAGATTGGGAATATTATTGCGGGCTTGGTGATTTGCAGCCTGGAACGACTTATTATGCTCAACTTTGTGCTGTGGTTGGAGAAAGTGAAGTGCAAGGAAATATTGTATCGTTTACTACCTTGGATTGGTCGCAGTTGTCTCTTAATTCCGTTACTTATACTCCTTGGGGAGGGAATCAGACAGATTTTGTAAATGAAATTCCTCTTGGCTGTTTCTTATTGCATGGCAATTTGCAGGGAGATATTTGGCAAAATAATTTGATGGTTTCTTATGATTTTACAAATAAAGTATGGAATATGCCAGTATCAGATTATACAGAAGGAGATGCGGCGTTGATAGCGTATTGGCCTTATCAGCAACAAGCCAATCCGTGGGAATTTGTGGTTTATAATGGCATTGATTATATGTATGGTACGTGTGAAGGTTTGAATAGTTCTAATCGTGAAGCAGATATTTACTTGAATCATGTGATGGCAAAGGTGAACTTTAGCATAACAATAGAAGATGGATATTCGTTGGACGAAACGATAAATACGGTTGTAATAGGTAATAATAATAATCCGGTAATTTATGATCGTTATCAAGCCATACCTTGGGCAGGACATGTGAACATGACTACCAATACACTTACACCTATATATAATAGTCATGATGGCGTATGGTTGGATTGTGTTATTCGTCCGAGTACTGATGCGCAGGTAGTAGAGACATTTATGGTTCCTACTAAGTTCAGTGCAGGAAACGCTTTTGTACAATTGTTGTGTGGTAATAACAAAGTTTTTTCATCTGATTTCTCTGAAGATATTTCTTGGGAATCTGGACATGAGTATACTTATGAGTTGGTTATTACCAATCATGGATTGAAAATATCTGAAGGAGAAATTATTCCGTGGGAAAACAATATGCAAGGAGGAATCACTGTAGGTGATGATAATTATGTAGAATAATTAAAACAGATTTAGTTATGAAATCAATAAAGACCATAGTCGGAATAGGGTTGCTTATGTTAGGGGCGATAGGTTTCGCTTCGTGCAGCCAGGAGGAAGATAATGCCGTCATTCAAGAGAAAAGTAACCTGCTGAAAATACGTACCAGCGTGGCAGATTCGCGTGGAGTTATCACAGGTACAACTTTCCAACAAGGCGATGAAATAGGTATCTGTGTAACTACGGTGGATGGGCACGATTATACAGGAAACAGTCAAAATATACGTGCCATATACACTGGATCAGACTGGCGATTGGAGCGGGAGGTGGAGTTGCGTGAAGATGAAGCTATCGTATATGCTTATTATCCGTACAATGCCAATGCTACGGATTCTATTGATATCTATCTGAATCCTACAACTACTCCTGAACAGATTGACTATCTACAAGGCAGTTGCCAAGGAGTTAGCATCAACAACACAACGGCAAATATTCGTTTCAATCATGCCTTGACAAGATTGACGTTTGCGGTTACGAAAGGATTGAACGATGTGGGAGAAGGAGTGATTAGCCGTGTGCGGATAGAAAATAAATTGATGTATTATATGGGACAATATGTAGGGGAACAACCTACGAAACGGGATACCAAAATTGCCACCAGTGGAAAAATGAGTATCAAAACAGGCGAAAAGAGAAAAATAACAAGTGAAGAAGATTATTTCGTTGAAATACCGGTAAATTGTACTATAAATACCTCAAAAGCACAAAATATAGATATTCTGTTACTTCCTGTTTTTTATTCATCATTACAAATCAATGTATGGCATGGAGGCGGTATTGGTGTTATTTTAACAATTGATGGGAAGGAATATGAATTCCCCTTGTCGGCTAACGTTAATCATGGATCTGAAGGTTCGGTTATTTCCACTTATTCATGGGAGGCTGGTCAGCAATATACGTATCCTATCGTGGTGAGCCGAACGGAAAATCTAGTACCAGATACTTCTGCAGGCGAAGCCGTTTACATGGGATTTGATGGAGAAAATGGTAAGCCTTTGTATTGGTCTACCTGCAATTTGGGTGCTTCTTCTCCCGAAGATTATGGCGGACTTTATGGTTGGGCTGACCCGACAGGGGAAAAAATATCTGAAAATTTGGATGAGTATCCCAGTGCAACACCTCCTGCTGATATTAGTGGAACGGAATATGATGTGGCGCGTGCTATGTGGGGAGGAAATTGGCGTATTCCAACGAGTGGTGAATTAAGCGATTTAGACCGAAATTGTACGGTGGAATGGATTACGCAAAATGGTGTGAAAGGCTGTTTATTTACGAGTAATATAAATGGTAATACATTGTTTTTCCCATATAGTCCATCTCGGAATGGGACAGAAATCAGATGGAGTGAATGGGATACGGTTTCGGGCACCTTCCATCAAAGTAGCTTATATTGGAGCAGTACTTTAAACAAAGATGAACCTGAGCATGCCAGTTGTTTCTATTTTGATAATGATGGAAATTGCTGGATTGCTCGAGGAGGGGAACGGTGTGATGGATATTCTATCCGTCCGGTAACAAACCAACCTTGAATATGCTATACTTTAAGTGTGCATTTTGTATATGCGTCACAGCATGCAGGACACATACCGCGCATAGTATAAAACAAAGAGAAATTTATGCAAATTAGTTCCTATGTTTGTAATGTGCTAGCAAAATAGCATAAAGCCAAGAGAATTATTAAATTTGTAAATGAAAGAAATAACTTAATACCCCCATGACTTTATGCGTAAA
>NZ_NFJG01000039.1:0-31573 GCF_002159755.1 Bacteroides sp. An269 | reverse complement strand
GCTTGATGTATCCGTTTTCGTGTGTGCTTTGGGCGATTTTTTGGTCCTTTCCGCTCCTGTTCTTCGTCAGATAGCCCGCTATCTTCCTCATCACAGAAGCGGAAATGCCACAAAAACTCATCCCAAATCATCGCACGATAAATTCAAAACAGCTTCTGAATTTCTACAAAAAATATTTTTGCTTGATGCATTTACTTTGAGCGATAAATTCAAAACAGCTTAATTATAGATTTTCATGAACAATGCCTAATAAACCGATTGTATATCCATCAGTTATCATTCACTACTTTTCATTTGTGACTTAAATACTAAAACACCTGCTGTAGGAATATCAGGTGTCCCTATCATCACTTTGCTATCATCTGGAAGATTAAAATGATAAGGACGGTCGCTATAGTTTAAAACGATACCGAATCCATTACGGTATTCAAGAGTAATCCCATAAGGAAGGTCGAGTACAGGGATTTGTAAACGGGCATAAAGTTTGTCTAATATACGGCGTTCCAGCTTGCCATCACGCGTGTCAACACCGATATATGTAACTGTTCCCTTACCTAAACGACGAAAAGTAACGGCTGGCCTTCCATCATAAAACTCATCTTTGTAAGTCGCCCATACTTCATTTTCTTTGCCAGGGACAAGAATTTCACCCCATGTATTCCATAGATAATCTGTTCCATCCATTGAGACCTTTCCAGGTATGTCGGGCAACAAAAGGTCATAAAAGTCAATCCGGTTTCCTGTCAGTTTATCCAACATGGCACCGAAAGGAGCTTCGGGAAAACGTCCGAAACGGTCTTTCTGTCCTGTACGGCATGTCAGCACCAAATTACCTCCCTGCTCTACATATTTCATCCAACGGCCGACTAACGCAGTATCGGCAAGTTCGTATGCCGGAACAATCATCACAGGATATTGGGTAAAGTCTTTTTCCTCGGAAATGAAGTCTACCGGTGCACCATACGCCTTCAATGCCCTGTAATAATGATTCAGATGATGGAAAGTATCCCAGGTACGGTTTTGCTTCTGGCGGTCCATACTCCAATAATTTTCCGGATTCCAAAGCACGGCAGTAGTGCGCTTCAGATAGGCTTCCGGTTTATGGTCGAGAGGTGCGGCTTCTTTTCGCAGAGTCTTTATCTCTTGTATGAATTGTGCATATTCGTGACCTCCGGGAGTCAATGTCACACCGTCAGTACCTACAATTCCATAATGATACTGCTCGGTGCCATAAAGAGGTTGCCGGTAACGATAAGTACAGATAAAGTCGGAGCCACCGGCAAAAACACTCCACAACCACAGACGGACAGCTCCGGGAAGCGGCTGTGGGTTAATACTTCCCCAGTTAACTTGTCCGGGCTGGAGTTCCATTACTCCATAAGTGCCGTTTATCGGACGTACGTAATCGTTTGCCATAGCAATACGCAAGGGGTTTCCAACCCGGTAGCCCCGACGTCCGATTCCTTCATTATCGCCATATACCATATAGCGTGTATAGCTTACGAAATCAAGCTGCCTGCTTCCACCGATAATTCCTCGGTCGTAATCGGGAATATAATTAGTGGTAACCCACTGGTCATGTGCATACTGTTTGATAAGGCGACACTGCTCGTTGAGGAAGTCGTTAGTCACGTGTGCAGCGTAGCGCTTGTAGTCCAGTATCTGATGGGCATTCATAAACATCTGTGCCATCTTGGGGAGAGTAATTTCATCGAATGATGCATATACCTCGCTCCAGAAAGCAGTTCCCCAGGCGCGGTTCAGCGCAGTGATATCATCATGGTATTTCTGGCGCAGGAAATCGCGGAACCCCAGTTCGGCCTGCTTGTTGTAGTCAAACTGCACATTTGGTTCGTTATCCAGTTGCCAGCCTATGATACGCGGGTCATCGCCATAATGCTGCGCCAGAGCTTCTATCATGCGTGCAGCCAGCTTACGGTACAAAGGCGAGGCGAAAGAGGCATGTTGACGGGCACCATGGTCGAGGATAGTACCATCTTCGTTCCGGACGAGTATTTCCGGATATTTCCGGCTGAGCCATACGGGTGGAGTGGCAGTAGATGTACACATAATGACTTTCAGGTCGTACTTGGCAGCCAGTTCCACTGCCTTGTCCAACCAGCTGAAATCGTAGATACCTTCTTCGGGTTCCAGCTGCGCCCAGGCAAATTCGGCAAAGTGCGTAAACTCGAATCCCAATTCGTGCATTCGTTTCAAGTCTCGTTCCCACTGGCTTTCGTCCCAGTGTTCGGGATAATAATAAGCCCCTGTCAGAGTCAGGTCTTTTTCGTCAAACCACTGCTTTTGGGCACAAATGCCGTTCACCGACAAAACACTCCCCAGCAGCAAAGCAATCCATTGTTTTTTCATCGCAATATAATTTAAACATGAGTAGACAAATCCACAAGATGATGAACTAAGAAATTGTTTTGAATTTCTACAAAAAGTTTTTTCCTGGCTTGATGTATTCGTTTTCGTGTGTGCTTTGGGTAACCAAATCATCGCACGATAAATTCAAAAACAGTTTCTAACAGGTCCTTAATAATATTTTAATGAATGTCCGCATTCATCCAATACATACCCCTAAAAAATGAATATATACTGCATCCGCAGTTGAATATATACTGCATTCGCGGTTGAATATATACTGCATCCGCCTACGAATATATACTTCATCGGCAAACGCAGTACTACTGCATTTTCAACTCAGTCGAATTGGCTAATTGCGGACATTCATTATATTTTAAGGTATCTGAAAACCTTATCGCCTCATCAACTAAAAAACAATACAAAACTAAGAAGATTTTCCACGCTTTCCATACCCTCCCTTTCTTTTTGCACAAATATCAAGGTTTCTGTATAATATTCCATGTAGCTGTATGCTGGAAAACACTACTTTTGCACTACAAACACATAGACAACATCAAATATTGACCAATTATGAAGAAATACATTTGGGCAGTCATCTGCTTCATAGTTTGCCATGTCCTGCCTGCCAAAGCACAGTATGCTGGCAGCTATCCGATGCCCGACGGGTCGGGGACATTAAGACTGGGCATAACCGGAAACGGACAAGACAGATGGCTAAAAACAAACGATACACTGATGAAAGAGAGCCTCATCATCCGGCACATCCTTCTGAAAGACACGCAAGGCTTCATCCTGGAAGTAACGAACCATTCTTTGCCCGACAGCGTCAGGCTGGTCTGGGCATTGGGAGGTTTCGATTCGCCCACCCCTTCCACCGATATCGCTCCGGAAACCTGCCGCGACAATATATTTAATATAGAAGGTCACCAAATAACCGTCTATCATGGAAAAATAATGCATCTGCGGGTGACTCAAGCACTCGTACCTCCACATATCGAAGTCCGCCTGTGCGACGGGAACCAGCAAGAAACGCCGATGACACTTTTCACGTCTGGGAAAAAGACAGATGCGCCCGTATTTTGCGGTACAAGCTATATTCCGCAGGGAGAAACCGTATACTTCTGCCTCTACAAACCGAATCGACAGGCTGACTACGCCTATTACATGCTACCCGAACTTGTACAATCTTTAAAACACCGGCCATGAAAATACTGATTCACATTCTGTTTGCCCTGCTAGGCTGCAGCCACCTGTCTGCCGCCATTTACAATGTAAAAGATTTCGGAGCCACTGGAGACGGAACTCATATCGATTCCGAAGCCATCAACCGTGCTATCCGAAAAGCTGCTTCCGGAGGAGGAGGAACAGTCTATGTACCGGCAGGCGAATATGCCTGTTATTCCATCCGGCTGGCAAGCCATATCCATTTATACTTGGAACAAGGAGCCACACTCATAGGAGCTTTCCCGACACCGACCGGAAAATACGACTCAGCCGAGCCAAACAGCCATGATACATATCAAGACTTCGGACACAGCCATTGGCAAAACTCGCTCATCTGGGGCATCGGACTGGAAGACATTACCATCAGCGGTCCCGGTACCATCTACGGCAAAGGGCTGACACGTGAAGAAAGCCGGCTGGACGGTGTAGGCAACAAGGCTATCAGCCTGAAAAACTGCAAGAATGTAACCTTAAAAGACCTGAATATGTTCCAGTGCGGACATTTCGCCCTGCTGGCTACCGGGGTGGACAACCTGACCATCACCAACCTGAAAGTGGATACAAACCGCGATGGATTCGATATAGACTGCTGTCGGAACGTACGCATCCTGGCTTGTAGTGTCAATACCCCTTGGGATGATGCCATCGTACTGAAGGCTTCGTATGCCTTGGGCACTTTCAGAGATACCGAAAACGTCACCATCTCCGACTGCTATGTCAGTGGCTACGACCGCGGTTCGATGCTGGATGCTTCGTGGCAATTGGACGAGCCTCAAGCTCCCGACCATGGCTACCGTACAGGCCGCATCAAGATAGGAACCGAATCAAGCGGAGGATTCAAGAACATAGCCATTACCAATTGTATCTTCGAACATTGCCGGGGACTGGCTTTAGAAAGTGTAGACGGAGGTAGTTTGGAAGACATTGTTATCAGCAACATCACTTTGCGCAACATCGTCAATGCCGGCATTTTCTTACGCCTGGGAGCACGGATGCGGAGTCCTGAAGGGACGCCTGTAGGGAGTATGAAACGCATCCGCATCAGCCATGTCAATGCTTACAACGTCGACTCACGCTATGCTTCCATTATTAGCGGAGTACCCGGTGCCATTATCGAAGACGTAAGCCTAAGCGATATACACCTTTATTATAAAGGAGGATATACTCAAGCAGACGCAGTCAACCCTGTACCCGAAGCCGAAAAAGCCTACCCTGAACCTTGGATGTTCGGTACTGTTCCGGCAAAAGGATTTTACATCCGTCATGCACGCGACATTTTTTTCGACCAAGTCAGCTTCCACTTCGAACAACCCGACGAACGTCCGCTGTTCGTAACCGATGATGCAGAAAACATCCATTACGAAAATATCCGGGTAAACGGAAAGAAAATAAATCAATAATCGTCATTTAATTAAAAACCAATAACACAAACAAAGACATGAAAACACAAAACAAATGGCTGCTGCCGATAGCCCTCTGTTGTACCTGCATGGCAGGAACGGCACAGCCTCGTTACGATTTCGAACACATGCAACGCGAAAAACTGGGACGTGGTGTAGTGGCCATCCGTCAAAATGTCAATCAGGTAGCTCTATCATGGAGATACTTGTCTTCCGACCCCATCGAAACAGCTTTCAATCTGTATCGCAACGGAACAAAGATAGCCACCGTTCCAGCTGGAACAGGTACATTCTATACCGATTCGTATCAAGGAAAGCAGGCAGCTGTCTATACCGTAAAGCCTCTCGTCAATGGAAAAGAAGCAGAAGGCAGCTCGTATACCCTGCCGGCAAATGCACCTGCAGGCTACATCAACATCCCGCTCGACCATCCTGCCGACGGAGTGACTCCAGCCGGAGATACTTACACTTATAGTCCGAACGATGCTTCCATCGGCGATGTAGACGGAGACGGAAACTACGAAATTATCTTGAAATGGGATCCATCAAATGCACATGACAATGCACATGACGGATACACGGGTAATGTCTATTTCGATTGCTACCGCCTGACGGGCGAAAAGCTGTGGCGCATAGACTTGGGCAAGAACATCCGTGCCGGCGCACACTATACCCAATTCATGGTGTACGACCTGAATGGTGACGGACGTGCTGAAGTGGTAATGAAGACTTCTGACGGAACGATAGACGGAAAAGGGAATGTGATAGGCAATGCCAATGCAGACTACCGCGAACCGGGTGACCCACAAGCCCCACGAGGAGGCGATTTCTCGCCCAATGACCCTCGAAGCAAACGGAATGCAGGTGCACCTCCTCGCAATCAGGGACGTATCCTGACCGGAAACGAATACCTCACTGTATTCAGCGGACTTACTGGCGAGGCTTTGAAAACCATCGATTACGTTCCTGCCCGAGGCAACCTGCAAGACTGGGGCGATACACGTGCCAACCGGAGCGACCGCTATCTGGCATGTATCGCTTATCTGGACGGAAAGCACCCCAGCGTAGTGATGTGCCGCGGCTATTACACACGCGTCACACTGACTGCTTTCGACTGGGATGGAAAGGAACTGAAGCAACGCTGGATGTTCGACAGTTACCAACCCGGCTGGGATGATTACTCCGGACAAGGGAACCACAACCTGCGGGTAGCCGATGTGGACGGAGATGGATGCGATGAAATCATTTATGGCTCATGCACCATCGACCATGATGGAAAAGGACTGTACTCTACCCATTTGGGACACGGCGATGCCTTGCACCTGACACAGTTCGATCCGTCAAATCCCAGACTACAAGTATGGGCATGTCACGAAAACCGCAAAGACGGTTCTACTTTCCGCGATGCAGCTACAGGCGAAATCCTGTTCCAGATACCAGACAAATCAGATGTAGGACGTTGTATGGCAGCCGACATCGACCCCACGAACTATGGTGTGGAAATGTGGTCGCTGGCATCAGGCGGCATCCGGAACTTCAAAGGAGAGACAGTGGTTCCTGGACGTGTTCCCGGACTATCCTATAACATGGCTGTATGGTGGGACGGTGATCTGCTACGCGAACTACTGGACAAGAATCGAATCAGTAAGTACGACTGGGAAAACAAACGCTGTAACATCATCGCAACTTTCGATGGATGCGATTCGAACAACGGTACCAAGTCTACCCCCTGCCTGCAAGGAGACATCATAGGAGACTGGCGCGAAGAAGTATTGCTCCGTACCACCGACAACAAATCCTTACGGCTCTATGTCACGACAATACCCACGTCTTACCGTTTCCATCCGTTTACAGAAGACCCGATATACCGTATCAGCATCGCTACCGAAAATGTAGCTTATAACCAACCGACACAACCTGGTTTCTACATCGGTCCTGATTTGAAAAAAGGCATATTCAGAGGATTTGACTTCGATCATTCAAAATAAAACATAGAAAAACATGAACGCATTTACACGAAACACCGCATTACTGGCATGCCTCTTCCTGGGAGGCATTGCCTCGGCACAAGAAAACGGGCAACCGGTCAATGATTCAAACACTCCTTTACACCTGCTCAAACCCGCCTATCGGGTAGGCTATGGAGTCGTCTCCGCCGATGATATCAAACAGGACATGGACCGCGTTTTACGTTACCTGCAAGGAAACACGCCCACCCACGTGACAGATAGCCGCACAGGCGAACGCATCACCGACTATGCACGGATAGACCGACATGCCCAACTGGAACGCGGAGCTTTCCGTCTTGCCAGCTACGAATGGGGAGTAACTTATTCCGCCATGCAAGCTGCTTACGAGGCAACCGGCGACAAAGCTTATCAAGACTATGTATACGAACGGTTCAGGTTTCTTGCCGAAGTGGCACCTTACTTCCGGAAAGCATACGAAAAAGAAGGGGACATCGACCCACAGATGCGCCAAATCTTAATGCCCAAGGCACTGGATGACGCAGGAGCCGTATGTGCCGCCATGCTCAAAGCGCAGCTGAAAGGTGCCAAGCTGCCCGTAGATGACTTGATTGACAATTATTTCGACTTTATCATCAACAAGGAATACAGGCTGGACGATGGAACCTTTGCCCGCAACCGTCCTTATCACAATAGCGTATGGCTGGACGATATGTTCATGGGTATCCCTGCCGTTGCACTCATGGGAAGCTATGATGAAAGCAAACGCCAGACATATTATGATGAAGCAGTCAAACAAATCCGCCAGTTTGCCGACCGTATGTTCGTATCCGAAAAAGGCTTGTTCCGCCACGGCTGGGTAGAAGGCATGACAGACCATCCGGCATTCCACTGGGGACGTGCCAATGGATGGGCAATTCTGACAATGTGTGAAGTGCTTGACGTCCTGCCCGAAAACTACGAAGGACGCGAAGACATTCTGAATCTGCTCCGTGCCCATGTACGCGGACTTGCCGCCTGCCAAAGCAAAGACGGATTCTGGCATCAACTACTCGACCGCAACGATTCGTATCTGGAAACATCCGCTACTGCCCTCTATGTATATTGCATGGCACATGCTATCAATAAGGGCTGGATTGATGCCATGGCTTACGGACCGGTAGTACAACTGGGATGGCACGCCGTATCATCTGCCATTAACGAAAAAGGTGAAGTAGAAGGAGTATGCGTAGGTACCGGTATGGGATTTGACCCGGCATTCTATTATTACCGGCCGGTTAATGTGTATGCCGCTCACGGATATGGACCGGTTATATGGGCTGGTGCCGAAATGATTTGCTTGCTGAAACAGCAACATCCCCGTTCCAATGACAGTGCCGTATTGTTTTACCGCACCCCACAGCAGACCGAGGAACCTATTTTCAATGAGGAATAAAAAATGAAGAACGAAGAATAAAAAATAAGCCACAAACCTATTCTTTATTCTTCGTTCTTCATTTTTCATTGAATCAGTCCATGTGGAAGACTTCCTTCAAAGGCACAGATACAGGCGAATTATCCGGATTCACTTCCATGATATCTGCCATATAGTCCCACCATTTCTGCACAATTTCCTGTGCGCCCAAATCTTGCGAACCAGCTTCACCTTCCGTCTTCTGAAACGCAAAAAGAATATTAGTTTCCTTATCCCAGTAAATGGAATAATCGAACACACCGTTTTTCGCCAGCAATTCTTTCATTTCGGGCCAAATGGCAGCATGGCGTTTTTCATACTCAGCCTCACATCCAGGCTTCAAATACATCTTAAAAGCTTCTCTTTTCATGGTTCTTCGTTTTTAAGGCTCCTCACCACAGAAGACACAGAGTTACACAGAAGAATTATATATTTACTATTTCCCGATTGACGAAATACGTTTCATATCAAAATAGGAAATTGTCAAATTGTAAATTGAAAAGCCTCTGTGTGCCTCTGTATTCTCTGTGGTGAAACACACCATTATTAATTGTTAATTATTAATCATTTCAAGTATTCTTTCAATGCACAATCAGTCTGTTGTAACCCCTCGGCTATGCTCTTCGCATTCAGGCGCGCACCTTTAAGCGAAGTGTGCGTATGGTCTTTACAGAAATAAGGCATCACTTCTTTCAATCCTTTTTCGTAACCTAACTTTTGCAATTTATCTCCCGTTATCTTATTCAGGTCAATGAAATAGGCACCGGCTCTTTCAGCTGCCTCACGGGTCCATTTACCGAATGAAGAAGCATTGCTTTGGATTTTTCCATTATCCCACATATTACGGGGCGTATGGCTCAACACAACCGGGATGGCTCCTTTCTCCTTGGCATCCATGATAAATTTACGGAGATACCACCCGAAGGTATAAACTACATTATATTGCTTGGTAGCTTCCATCAAGAAAACCTTACTTTCATCGCCAGCTCCAGGCAGTTCGGCACGTGCCTTTCCGGTATGAATGTCACCTGCATCGTTATGTCCGAACTGAATCAAGACGAAATCACCGGGTTGGAGAGCATTGTACACCTTGTCCCAGCGTCCTTCTTCCAGATATGTACGTGCACTGCGCCCGGCTTTGGCACAATTTTCTACCGTAATACGGTCTAAGTCGAACAATTCAGCAATCACGCTTCCCCAACCCCATTGTCCATCGGGATCCTCATCTTGATTGCGCACCGTGCTGTCGCCTACGGTAAACAATACCGGACATCCTTCCTTACGGCTTGCACCTGTCACCGTATCTTTTTCTACCGGTTTCAAATATTTGGCAAGCTCCAGTCCCTTGCAGGCACGGATACCTTCGGCAGCAGACGCTGCGTTTACGCGTGCCCCGAAGGTGCTGGTATGAATACGGTCCAGATAGAACATCGTCTTCACCTTTTCCTTACCGAACTTCTCAAACTTACGGGCAGATATTTCATTCAGGTCAATAAAGGGTACGTGCTCTTTCTTTGCCACCTGTTTTGCCCACAACCCGAAAGTCTTATTTACACGCGTAATAATGGTACTGTCGGCATCTTCCCACGCATTGCGCGGAGTAAGTGAGAACAAGATGGGATGAGCACCCTTCGCTTTCGTCTCACGGATAAACCGGCGCATGTACTCACCATAGGTATAAACAGTTTCTTTTTCACCAGTTTCCTTGATAGTCACATTCAGTGTGTCCTTCCCTATGCCCGGAATTGATGCACGGGCACGTCCGCTATCGTACGGACCATTGTCATTATGCCCCAGTTCGATAATGACCCAGTCGCCTTTACGCACACCTTTCAATACGTCTTTCCACAACTTGGTATAAAAGGTACGGCTACTGGTTCCACCCAAGGCATGGTTCTCTACCGTAATCTTGTTTTCATCAAAATACTCGTGGGCAAAATATCCCCAGCCCCACTGGCCGTTATTCCCATTACCCAAAGTACCGGTACGCATAGTCGAGTTTCCCACAAGAAACAATACCGGATTGTCTCCCTTCCGGCTGGACCCGGCAACGGGACGCACGGTATTTGCCTTGTTCAAGCTGTCCAAGGTAAGGTCGGTCACCTGATTGACATCTTTCATCGGAGCTGCCACTTGATTTTGGGCAGATACAGACATACCCGCTATCCCCAGCAGGCACGCCATGACGCTTTGCAGCATTTGTCTTTTCATACGTGTTTTTTTATTTTCAAAATTAGGAAAAATATACCATCCTCTACATAGATAATCATGCAAAATCCTATAAAATCGTGTACATCCAAGTTCCCGGATATCCCAAACGGCAACAAATCCCGGTGTACCGACGGATGAGGAGGTTTACTTTTGTCTGTACACCGGGATATCGTTCTCCAGGCAATCTGCTATACGAACATCAGATTATCAATCGAACATCCGACGCACCTGTATGCCCCATGCCCTGCAACTATTATCACACCTCCACGCATATAGTTGCGTGGCAAGGCGCAATTATTTCCGCAACAACACATCGTAAGAGACACCATTCTCGTGCAATCCTTCCACATGATGTATCCGGTTGACGAACTGGCGCACGGTGTCTACTTTTACTTGCTCGATAAAGACATCCCGGATAGGCTCTTCGGCCTCACCTTTCAATTCGTAGATGGCATCCGCCGACTTGCAATGCACGTTTTTCATATAAATTCCCCGTATACGGGTCAGCTTCCGCTCATACGTGGGCACCAGGTCTTTCCACTGGTAAAGCACATCGGTATCTATTTCGAAAGCACGCAACATATCGCCCGCCTCAATGTTTTCCAGGTAGATGTTTTCAATAAAGCCTCCTCTGCGGTGATTGGTTTTCAAGAAGAACAGCCTGAGCACCTTTTCGGGCACTGTGCAATCGTGCATGTAAATATTCCGCACTCCACCCGACATCTCGCTTCCGATACCTAGCAGCACATGCCCTTTGCGGATGGCACAATGACGGACCACAATATTCTCGCATGGAGTATGCAGGCGCCAGGCATCCTGATTACGTCCCGACTTGATGACCACGGCATCATCTCCCTGGTCGAAGGTACAATGTTCTACCAGAAAATTACGGCTCATCTCGAAGTCGATACCATCATTGTTATGTCCGTGTGCCTGAACATCGAGGTTACGCACCACACCGCTGTTGCACAGATACAGGTGAATGGTCCAGAATGGGCTTTGCCGGATCTTGAACCCGTCCAGCAACACATGGTTACAACGGTTGAAATGAATCAGGTGCGGACGCAGGTTATTTTCACCCTGTGCCATTTGACGTTGCTCTACCGGTACATCCGTAGAGCCCATGGAATACAGCTGTGCCAATGCATGCAGGTGAGCCTGCGGACGCTTGAACCATACCCGCCACGTATCCATCTTGGGTGCCAGTGTACCGCTCCCCGTAATAGCTACATTTTCACACCCGAAAGCATATACCAAGGGAGAATAATTATAACACTCCAGCCCTTCCCACGAAGTCATCACCGCCGGAAGATAATCGGCTGGATTGTCACTAAAACGCAATACCGCACCTTCCTGCAAATGCAGGTTGACATTACTTTTTAAATGAATAGGACCTGTCAGCCATTCCCCCTCAGGCACTACTACCCTGCCCCCTCCGGCACGGTTACATGCTTCTATTGCCTTTGCTATAGCACGGGTATTTATCTTCTCTCCTCCCTCTACAGCCCCATACCGGGTTATCACAAAATCTTTTTCGGGAAATGAACACAACGTGACCGAATCCATCGGGAAAGGTGCTTCCACCGGCACCCTTTCGTAGATACGCTCTGTAGCCATCACCGCCACAAAGGGTAAGGCACACAGACAAGTCAAAATCAAGTTTCTTTTTTTCATAATGCATTTATTGTTTATTTATGCCAATCTGGAGTTAAAAAAGAGTTAGAGACATTATCGCCCGCCAGACGGACTGGAAGTCAGAAGCCAATATTTTTTGTATCGGTTTCAGAAACTGGGACACCTTGTATCTCTCAGAAACTGTTTTGAATTTATGTGAACAGTTTCTTAGTTATTGCGGAATCACCTCCTGCATATAAATAGCATCCAGGCTCCACGAAGCTGCATCGTTGGTACTGATGGAGGTATCTTCATCCAGCGGAACAGGAGCTTCGGGAGGTGACACTCTCTTGATTTCCAGCACTGGGGAAAGCTTTTGTTTCTTCCTGCTCCACAGGTCTTCCCATGCCTCAGCAGCCAGCTTCGGGTCATACAGGTGCCAGGCAGCATATGCTGTCAGCCGGCAAATACGGAAATGATTATACTGCTTAAAGTCGCGCGCATGCTCCAGCCATACCCGGTTAAACTCAGGTATCTCAATCATGTCCTGCATCTCGTTCATAATTTCGAAACCTCCCATAATGGTCATCAAGTGATTGGTGTTTTTCAGCGTCGGGTCTCCTTCGTACGTAATAACTCCGGTAGCGGGGTCGAAGCCCAATGCTTTGTTACCGGTAAACATACCGTTAGGGAGCGAAGCAATGCTTTTCATACCCGTCACAATCTTATCCCGATAGGCCACGTTACGGGTCCGTTCCCACTCTGTCATCCAATTGCCCGCATAAGCAAGCCAGTCGGGACCAATGCGCAAACGTGCCGGAGCCGAACAAGGGAACATGCTGCGCGGCTCAGCCAACCGCATCGGGTCGAGAGTATAAAGTTTCTGCTCGGTATCTTTTACTTCACTCATCAGATCACCGCTCCGTTCATCGGTTGTCAGATAATAATAAAAACGGTTCCATGCAGCCTGGCTAATACGTGCTTCTTTGGCTCCACATCCCCAATGGCTGACATTATGACGGCTTCCCAATCCAGCATTCGGACCGATGTGATACACATCCACTTCGGTTGTATGACGAGTCATTGCCTCAGCCATCTTCCATATATCATAGTTTCCTGTACGCAGGAAACTATACCACAACCACATATTGGAGGCCAGTTCGGTATTATCCCATGCAAAACCGCCCACATCGTAACGCCACGTATGGCGGACCGCATCATAAGCATGCATAAAGTCGCCATAATTCCAGAAGCCATACCATTTGTGCTGCTCGATGGCATGGTGATAAAAACGAAGATAAGACTCCAGGCGGTCTTCTACCATGCTGCGTGCCGGCGTGCTCCTGTCAGGCAACGACCAAATGCCGAAAGCCCGGCAAGCGTGCAGATATTCTGGCGTACAAAGCAACGGAGCAGCTTGTGCCAACAGATGTGCCTTGTCAGCTATGCCCTTCTTTCCCGGATAAGCCGGTTGCAGAACCAGTGTAAGCGTATGCGTACGGGCTATGCCGTAAGGAGTACTCATCCCCTCCTGTACATCTTCATAACTGGCGTTCAAATCATGTGCCACCTTATCGTAATGCCGCAAGTCCATGGCTTCGGCTTCCGGACTCCACAACCATGCTATCAGCGATGCCTCGGAAGAACGGGCATGCTGTACTTCTAGCGAAGCCGGATAAGCCTGCCAGAAATCTTGCAGGCATACACCAAGTCCTCCGCTAACATCACCAGCAAAAGCATATCCCTCTGCACGTGTACCAGTAAAGGTGCCTATCCACGGACGGTCTGCCAATGCCCTTTTGCGGATAGAAAAAGCATTGTCACTGAGTTGAGACAAACGGTAATTATCCCATGCCGCCCAATGGTCTATCAAGGTACGGTTTTTTTCATCAAACTCTTCATAAGCAGGAATCCGCTTGCCCTCCATCTGCTGTTGTTGCAACGTATCATTACCTGCCAAAGTCAATACCCTTCTTCCTACCAAAGGCTGTACCGGCTCCGACCATACTCCCCCATCGGCACAGGCAAAAGCAATGTGACGGTTGTATAGCTCCTCACGCATGGGCACACTGAAACGCACACCCAGCGAACGGATAAAATCCTTATCCTGGTCTCCATCGAATACAAAAGAGTGTACCATGCGTATCTGCTCGCTACCTGCATAGAAATACAGGCGCAAAACGAAAGGCAACCATTCCCGTTCTTCATTCCGAAGCATTCCTTCCAACTTAACGGTAGCACGGACATTACCTACCCGTTCTACCATCGTCCGACAAAGTTTGGTAGCGAACCGATGGACATGAAATTCGTCCAAGTCTTCTCCTGAAGGCTTATCTTGTACCGATGCTATCAAGTCTGCCTTTCCGCCTACTTTCACCTTGCCATAAAATAAGCTGTCAATAAAAAAAGCACCCGAACGTGGTATATAAGCGGTAATAACTCCTGTAGACACCTTCACTCCGTGAACACTCTCTTCTACCTGCAAAGCTGTATCCGATGCATCTGCCTCTTTGGCAGAAACCGGAACTACCTGCAAGCCGGAAGTATTGCCCGGAACTACTGCTGCCATACCCGCCCACTTTACCGAACCATCGGGCCAATAGGCTGTAGTCCATACATCGGAAGCAATTGTCTTACCATCATCGGTCTGTAAACGCAAGGTTGTGCCAGGCTGCACTTCCCCTTGGCGGAAAGGTACACCCCAACTGACGCTACTGGCTTGAGAAGGCACATCACCTACCCAATGAAGCCGTGCCGTTTCCTGCGCCGACTGGTAAGAATAACGGAAATTCGTAATCCGGGTCCGTGACAGAGTTGTACGGAATCCAAACCATCCTTCAGCCAACGGACGGGGATCGTTAAAATCCACCAACCGTTCTCCGTCAATATAATATTGCACCCGGTTTCCTTTATTAACGAGCCTGATATGGTACCATTTATTGGCTTTCAATAAATGTGCCTGGTCGGTATATTCTTTCAGGATGCCCGGACGTTGGGCTGCATCGCTCACCCCAGCCTGATTGCCATCGTACCGTCGGAAACGGGTTGTAGAATTGTAATTGCCTCCATAGCCCAGGTAATAAAGCTGTAGCGAATAACACTTCAAGAACTCCCCTTGACGCCAGTCCATACGCTGCCAGATATCTTTTGCCTGTGGATCGGATGCCATCCAAAAACAATTCAGGTCACTCAAACGGTCACCCGGCTTTCCTTCGTCCACCACACAAGCATCATATTCGATTACGACATTTCCACTCATCTTCTCTTTCCGCCATAAAGTCAATCCTTTAGGCGAAAGAATTTCACATGTATCTCCCGAAAATGAAACTTCATAATCCGGAGATTCCGACTCTACTTTCCAATACTTGTCAAACAGCTTCTTGTCCAGTCCGGACACTTCGCCTGCAGGCTGCGCATAGGCTATCCACGCCATGCATACCGCCATCCCTGCCAATACTAATTTCTTCATACGCTTTTATTCATAAAAACCTACCTAACAAAAATATACAGCTTCTCTGAAGAGGATAATCTTCTCCAGAGAAGCTATGTCCTTTAACGGTTCAGATGTTCTTTAAATTCTATTTCCACTATCCGAAGCTCGTGTCCGGTCTCGGCACCGCCCTTTGCCTTGAACAAGTCCAGTTCGTTCGCCACCGGTGCGGCAACCTCGACTATCTGGCCGAATGCATCGTCTTCCTTACTGCTGCCTTTCAGGCGGATGGTTATCTCCGAAGCCGGCACTGGCTTCACATTCAGATGCACATAACCCAGGCTCTTTTCGGTTTCGCCGCTCCATACCAACGTGTCTCCGGCATAGATTTCCAACGGATAGCTGCGCATGCGCCAGCCCGTCAGCTTGAGGCAGACTTCATCTATCCGCGCGATGCGTTCCAACCGGTAAGTGATCCAGGCGGTAGAAGCTTTCCCGTCATTCCGCCACTCGCTCAATTCGTTGTCATCGAAACTGTTGCCTGCCTTTTCGGTATGAGCTCCCGCCCAGGCAGAGAGAACCGCCACATCTACAGCACGGTCACGATAAGAAGGCGTATCCGGCGTTTCGCCACGGGTAAGCCTGCCTGCCAGACAATCTCCCGGTATATATGTGCTCAACCCATTTTCCACTTCTATGCTTTCAGTTGATAATACCAGTTCGGCAGGCTGCAATCCCTTGGCTTCGGCTTTCAGCACGATTCGTCCGGACCGGGTGTGCGAACGCAACAGCACACGGTTCACGCCACACTCCACCGGCAAGTCTTCCGACAAGATATAATTGTCCGGTCCCTGCGCAATGCCTCCACGCCATTCGGCAGGCCCATCCAAGGTGAAATGAATCAAGTCATTTGCCAAGGGGCAACGGCGCCCCTGTGCATCGACCACCTCCACTTGCACCAAAGCCAAATCGGCACCGTCGGCTTTCCAGCCGTCCGGGTTCTGAATGGCGGCCAGCTTGATTGCAGCCGGTTCGCCTGCTGTTTCCAGACGGGTACGCACCGCTTCCTTGCCTTCATTATATCCAATAGCCTCCAGGGTTCCTGCCTCGAAAGCCACACTGTCGGCGGTAAACAGGAAATGATAGTCACGGTGAACGCCTTCCACCGCTTTTCCATTGACCAGCAAGGCGACACTGTCTGTATTCGAAACGACATATACCGGCTTTACCGTACCGGCATCATAGTTCCAGTGCCCGACTATATGGATGCGCGGGCGTTCGGTATCTACCCAGCCGTCCCACATCACCTGATGGGCATAGTACGAGTCTTTCGGGATGCGCATCGGGTCGGTATCTCCGCTCCGGCGATAGTTTTCCACCCCGCGGAAATGGGTATTCGTATCCGAAAAGATGATTTTCGCACCGCCTGAGCTGACACGCCGCCCCGTCCCCGGACGCTCGCGCCAATAATCGAACCAGCGGATGACATTCTCTACAGCAAACGAATCCTGGTTGCGGTTATACACACTGGCATCGGCATGCTTCTGGGTCTTGCCCGTAGCAGCCGAATGATATGCCGTATTCCCTTCACCGTCTTTATGGAACGGATACGAATAATTGTCCCAATACTTACGCAATCCCTCGTCGCGGCAATACTCCATCGCCCACATCGGATGGTGCGCACTCTTGTTGATGTAAAGCATTTCGCCCCCGTATTCCGCATCACGGATATCCAGCATCTCGCGCGAACCGATGGCACGGCCTCCATGATAATCGTACCTGTCACGTATGGCTTTCATTTCGAGCATGTGCTCACGGCTGATGGACTCGTTGCCGCACTCGTAGAAAAGAATGCTCGGATTGTTGCGGTTATAAATAATGGCATCACGCATCACAGCCTTGCGCTGTTCCCAACGCACGCCTGTACAGTCTTTTTCAGCGTCACCTGCCGGCATCGCCTGAATCAGCCCCACACGGTCGCACGACTCTACGTCCTGTTTCCAGGGCGTAACATGCATCCAGCGCACCAGGTTGGCATTGCCTTCCACCATCAGCCCGTTGCTATAGTCGCTCAGCCATGCCGGAACCGACATGCCCACGGCAGGCCATTCGTTGCTGGTACGCTGGGCAAAGCCTTTCAACTGAATCACCCGGTCGTTCAGCCACACCTTGCCTTCTGCAAAACGGGTCTTGCGGAATCCGGTACGCGTCACCACCTCGTCGGTTTTCTTCCCATCAATTACCAAAGCGGTCTTCACGGTATACAGATATCCGTATCCCCAACTCCAGAAGTGCAGTCCGCCCACTTCCGCCTCAGCAGACAATATTGCTGTGCCGCCTGCCGGAACCGTCTGCTCTTTACCCGAAAAACGCTTCACCAGCTTGCCGTCACGGTCCAGCAGCTCTACCTCATAACCTACCGTCTGCGCCTTCTTTGTCTCGTTCTTCACTTCCGACTCGGCATGCACAACGGCTTTGCGCGATTGTACCCGGATATCTTCGGCATAGACATACACTCCTGTCGTTTTCAGATTGCTATAAAGCGGAAGGGTCTGATAAACCTTTCCGGTCACGTGTAGCCATACGTTCTTGGGCAGACCGCCGTAGTTGGCATTGAAATTGCGGTCGCTCCACTGGTACTTCACGCCCGTAGACCGCTCCACATAATCCCAGTCGTTGTCAATACGGGCGGCAATCACATTTTCTCCCGAATGAATATAAGGTGTCAGATCGAATCCGAAAGCCATCACCCCGTTCTCGTGCTGTCCCACCAGCTTCCCGTTCACATACAGGTCGATGCCCTGGCGTGCCCCTTCAAACTCGATAAACACCTTCCTCCCTTTTGCCTCTGCCGGAAAGCGGAAATGCTTGCGGTACCACACGATGGTATCGGTCAAGTCTTTTATATTTACGCGGAAAGCCTCGTCTTCATTGAACGCATGGGGAAGCGTCACCTTCTCCCAATCTCCATCCGCATACTTGGGCGACTCTGCCCGTTCCATATCTCCAATCTTCAGCAGCCAGTCGCTGTTGAAATTATACTTCTTCCGTTCGCTTGCCTGTATCCCCATTGCCACGGCAAACAACACGATGCCTACAATAAAACGCTTCATTTTCATGATATCAATGTCCGGTTAAATTATGCGTCGCTAAATTAGGGATAAAATCAGTTCTGCCTATGGATTTTTGTATTTATATATAGAAATTCGTACACGGCAAATCATAACATACCGCAAAAGGCTGCATCCTTCCGGATGCAACCCTGAAAAGCAGGAAAAATATACCTATTGCGGGATGACTTCCTGCATATAAATGGCGTCCAGGCTCCACAATGCCGCATCATTGGTACTAATCGGCATGCATTCATCCAACGGAGCAGGCACTTCGGGAGGAAAGATCTTCCTTACCGTCATAGGAGGAGCGGGCGTATGTTCCAGCCTTCCCCACAAGTCTGTCCAAGCCTCAGCCGCCCGCTTGGGGTCATACAGATGCCAAGCCGTGTATGCCTGCAAACGACTGACACGAAAATGATTATATAACTTAAAGTCGCGTGCATGTTCCAGCCAAGCCTGATTGAATGCAGGAACGTCAATCATGCCTTGCATTTCGTTCATCAGTTCAAAGCCACCCATAATCGTCATCAAATGGTTGGTGTTCTTCAACGTCGGGTCTCCCTCGTAAGTAATGACACCGGTATCGGGATAGAACCCCAACGCCTTGTTTCCCGTAAACAACCCATTGGGCAACGAAGCAATGCTGTTCATACCCGTCACTATCTTATCCAAATACTTCCGGTCGCGCGTACGTTCCCACTCGGTCATCCAATTGCCCGCGTATGCCAGCCAGTCCGGACCGATGCGCAGGCGTGCCGGAGCGGAAGAAGGGAATTTGCTTCGAGGCTCAGCCAACCGCATCGGGTCGAGCGTATAAAGTTTCTGGTCTGCGTCTTTTACTTCCGTCATCAAATCGCCGCTACGTTCGTCTGTTGTCAAGTAATAATAGAAACGGTTCCACGCCGCTTGGCTGATACGCGCCTCTTTTGCCCCACATCCCCAGTGGCTGACATTGTGACGGCTTCCCAGTCCTGCATTCGGTCCGATGTGATACACATCCACTTCAGCAGTATGGCGGGTCATCGCCTCAGCCATCTTCCATATATCATAACGTCCGGTACGGAGGAAATTATACCAAAGCCACATATTAGAAGCCAGTTCGGTATTGTCCCATGCAAACCCTCCTACATCATACCGCCATTCATGACGCACCGGGTCGTATGCATGCATAAAGTCGCCGTAATTCCAAAAGCCATACCATTTGTGTTGCTCTATCGCTTTTTGATAAAAACTTATATAGGCTTCCAACCGGTCTTCTACCCGGCTGCGTGCCGGATTGCTACGGTCGGGCAACGACCAAATGCCAAAAGCCCGGCAAGCATGCAAATATTCAGGAGTACACAGCAAGGGAGACGCTTTAGCCAACAGGCAAGCAATATCAGCGATGCCTTTCTTTCCCGGATAAGCCGCTTTCGGAACCAAGGTCAAGGTATGCGTACGCGCAATGCCATAAGGTGTACTCATTCCTGCCTGCACATCTTCATAACTGGCATTCAAATCATGAGCGACGCTATCATAATGGCGCAAGTCCATCGCTTCCGCTTCCGGACTCCATAACCAAACAATTAGCGAAGCCTCATCCGAACGGGCTTGCCGCACCTCCAACGAAGCCGGATATGCTTGCCAAAAATCCTGCAATCCGACACCGATACCTCCACTCACATCACCTGCAAAGACAAATCCGTCGGAACGGGTTCCGGTAAACGTTCCAATCCAAGGACGGTCTGCCTCTGCCCGTTTCCGGATAGAAAACGCATTGTCCGTCAATTGAGAAAGGCGGAAATTATCCCATGCAGCCCAGTGGTCGAGCAAGTCACGGTTTTTCTCATCGAACTGCTCGTATGCAGGAATCCGTTTTCCTTCCATTTGCTGTTGCTGGAGCGTTTTGTCATCACCTAATGTCAAGACACGCCGTCCCACCAAAGGCTGTACCGGTTCACTCCATACTCCTCCTTCCGCGCAAGCGAAGGCAACGTGCCGGTTATACAATGCCTCACGCATTGGCACACGGAAGCGTACGCCTATCGTACGGATAAAATCCTTATCTTGTTCTCCGTCGAACACAAACGAATGTACCATCCGGACCTGCTCGCTTCCGGCATAAAAATACAAGCGCAATACAAACGGAAGCCATTCACGCCCGGCAGACTGATGAACCCCTTCCAACTTCAAGGTTGCACGGACCTTTCCTGCCCGTTCTACAGACACACGTTGCAACCGGCTGGAAAAATGCGTGACATGCGATTCAGACAACCCTTCACCCGACGGTTTGTCCTGAACAGAAGCGATTAAGTCGGCAGCCCCTCCTACTTTCGTCTTACCATATAGCAAACTGTCTATGACGCAACTGCCCGAACGAGGAACATAGGCTGTTATCACTCCCGTAGAGACTTTCCAACCCGACGGCGTCTCCTCTACAGTCAAAGCGGAAAGCTCCGGACTTTCGGGGCTCTTCCGTTTCGGAACGACCTGTAAAGATGTTGTACCTCCGGGAACTACCGCCGCCATACCTGCCCACTTCACCGACCCGTCAGGCCAATAAGCAGCAGTCCAGCTATCAGAAGCAATCACTTTCCCATCCGCATCCTGCAAAAGCAAAGGCATATCCGGCTGTACTTCCCCTTTACGGAAAGGCACACCGAAACTTACCCCGCAAGCCTATGAAGGCACTTCTCCTACCCAATGCAAACACGCCGTATCCTTATCCTCCCGACAAATATACCGGAAATTAGCAATCCGCGTACGCGACAAGGTGGTGCGAAAGCCGAACCAACCTTCCCGCAAGGGATTGGGGTCGCAATAATCCACCAGCCTTTTACCATCTATGTAATATTGTACCCGGTCGCCTTTATTCACCAACTTAACGTGATACCACTTGTTAGGAACAAGCAAATGCTCTTTATCGGTATACTCCTTCAAGATGCCCGGACGTTGTGCCGCATCAGTTACCCCAGCCTGATTGCCGTCATACCTGCGGAAACGGGTCGTAGAATTGTAATTTCCTCCGTAGCCCAAATAATAAAGCTGCAGCGAGTAGCACTTCAGGAACTCCCCTTTGCGCCAGTCCATACGTTGCCAGATGTTCTTCGCTTGCGGATCGGAGGCCATCCAGAAACAGTTCAGGTCACTCAGACGGTCACCCGGCTTCCCTTCGTCCACCACACAAGCGTCGTATTCGATTACGACATTTCCACACATCTTCTCTTTCCGCCACAAGGTCAATCCTTTAGGCGAAAGGATTTCACACGTATCTCCCGAAAACGACACTTCATAATCCGGTGACTCCGATTCCACTTTCCAATACTTACCAAAATGGGCTTTATCAAGTCCCGATATACTTCCTGCGCTCTGAGCCTTTAATCCCCAAACAGCGCATATAGCCATACCAATCAATATGATACGTTTCATTTCCTACCTGATTAATGATTATTCTCCTAAATAATAAGAAGGGACAGGCGACTGGGGATACCCCATGGAACGATGTGCGATATAGCTTCTGTAAACAGGATCCTGCATCAATGTCACACGCCGGTCACGTGCCGGGATATTCGTCGTATAAATCCGGATTTCACCATCCAGCGCCGTTACAATCTCTTCCCGCCAGTCGCCATACAAGTCAGCAATCATCAGGATATCCCCCTCAATGCCGTGGGTAAGCTCCGCACCTTTCCACTTCACAATGCTCAGCGCCTTTCCGTTCGAAGAAGAGCTGGCTCCCCAACGGTTGTCATCGCCTGCAAAAGTTTCCCTGAGCAAATCGGCATCCCACCAAGCCCAGTTCCGGCAAGAAGGCACATCCTTGTTCCGGCTCAAATACGTCCCGTCGGCAGCCAACAGATACTGGTCGGTACTTCCGCCTTTCCGGTCTTCTTTGGCGAAACATTCCAGTCCTTTATGCGATGCATCAATGTCTGCCACCATTCCGTCGCCTACATGAAACGTCTTATACCCGATGTTCCACACCGGCTCGCCACTGCGTGCGTCTACCATGCATACGCCTCTTCCGTTATCATGCCAAGGCTCCAGACATAAGAACACTTCCATTCCCGGACGTTCCGGATGAATGTCTGTCAGATAAACCTTATCGGGATGTCCCAGTCCGGCAGACCAGAGCAGCGTACCGTTATCGTCCAGCATACACGAGCCCAACAAGATTTCTTCCCTTCCGTCTTCATCCACATCACCGCATACCATATTGTGCGAACCCATGCTTCTGACCACCGGATTCTCCTCGTCACCGCCCCATTTCCATACCGGGTCCAACTTGTCCTTGTTCAGTTGCCACGCCTCTACCGTCATCAGTTTATACGTTCCCCTGCATGCCAAGATACAGGGAGTCTTCCCGTCCAGGAAAGCCATGCCGATCTGATTCCGGTTCCTGCGCACCAGATTGCCATAACGGTCATTCCGTTTGGGCCAGTCTACATGAGCGATTTCCTCTCCCGTCATGCCGTCTAATACCGTCAAATATTCATCCCCCGAATCCACTCTTCCTTTCTCATCTCTCTGCACATTGTCCGGAGCCGTTTTCAATGCCACTTCGGCTTTCCCGTCTCCGTTAAAGTCATAGACTACGTAAGGCGAATACCAGATTCCCGGTTCAATGCCTTGCCCTAAATCTTTCGACCATAAAAAAGTGCCGTCACTTAAATAGGCTTCTATCTGATAAGTCTTCCCCGTCAAGTCACCCGGCATACCCGGGTCGACATTCGTTTCCGGTGTGCGGATGATGTAATCGTATGTACCGTCCCCGTTCAAATCGGCAACTCCTACCTTACCGGCTTTGACCTGCCTGTTCAAGCGAATCGACCGGTAATTGCGCAGGGTACTGAAATCCGCCTTCACCTTTTCCGACTCCTTGCCGTCAGCAGTACACGTCACCCAATAGACCGCTTCTCCCTTCACCGGAGAGCGGTCGGTAAAGTCACAAGTAGCATCTATCGGTTTCCGGTTCAGCTTCTTGGTTTTTCCGTCAGCCGAACGGTACACATCAAAACGAGCCTGCGCATTATCCGTTTCAAGCATTCTCCAGCTCAGATAAATGCCTTTTCCGTCTGCAGCCGGAGCTACAGACAATCCCCGGTTCAGGCATTCCTTCACTTTCGATTGGGCAAACCCTTCCACCAAAGGCTTCGGTTCATGTTGGGGTTTCAAAATTTCATAATAATAATTCCGTTCTCTTGGATCTTGCGCAAAGGCTGTACCCGTAACGACCAGCCCGACAAGCAATGCAGAAAAGAAAAGTTGTGTTTTCATGATTTTATTGAATGAGTTAAAAAATTGGTTCCAAATGATGGGCGAAAGTAAGCATAAAACAAATGGAAAGACATAGAAATTTATACAAAAGAATAGATTTTTATACACAAAAGAGGCGGAGACCGCTTTTGCTGTCCCCGCCTCTTTCAGGTTAGTTTATTATCTAATTCAGGAATTAATATCCCGGATTCTGCATAGCTTGTTTTTCTTCATTGCTTAATGCACCACCATTTTCGTTGGTGATACCGTCCAAGAACGATTGTGGAATCGGACGATAATAATGTTTCGCCGGATCAAATTCACCAATGCCACGGCTTACACCGTCATTAAATGCATGCCAACGGGCATCCAAAGTCATGGTACGGGCAAGGTCTTCCCAACGATACAATTCACCACAAAGCTCGCGGGTACGTTCGTTCAGCAAGAAACACATCATCTTGTCTGCATTGCTGCTGCAACCCAACGCATCGTAAATCGGCTGGTCTACTTCCGAATTATAGATATCGCTGACACTGTTCAGGTGCATATTATCCAAAGAAGACTGTGCATTGTACACATTTTCCTGACCTTCCAAGTTATTCGATTCGTAATACGTATTTTCTTCACTATAAATTGCACCATCAGGAGAATATCCACCACCTTTTCCACTGCAATAAGGATTATTTTTGTACGCCTGACCACCATCCACATTCACACTTCTATCTTCACCTGCTTGATAAGCAGCACGGTCGCGCAACTTATTAATCCATTCAATAGCATTGGCATATTGTGACTCGCCTTGACGAATATACGCTTCAGCTACCATCAACACATCTTCTGCAGAACGAGCAATAATCGCATCACGTGTTCCAAATTGAGAAGCAACAGAGTTACGATAGCCATCTCTAAATTTAGACAACGCTACAGAACGTTTGTGAGGTACAATACTATAATAGTTTCCGGTTGAATTTTGCGGATCCAAGTTCCAGCTTTGTGCTTGTCCTGCATAATAGCGAACAAAAGTATGAGGAGCAGAAATCTTTCCATTCTTCAATATTTTTGCTTCTACAGGGGCAGTAAGACCTGTTTCTGTATTCAACTCTTCATATTTTGTATAACGGGTATCACCAGGATTATTTACGATATATTTAATACCTATTTCACCTGCCACAAAACGTTTGCCACCTTCTACAGCACCTTCCGGAGCATAACCGGATTGAATATCTCCTTTACTCCAAGTAGGAGCACTGGAAGTATCATTCGCGCCATAACAAGTAATAAACGATTTCCAAAAACGAGAATCATTCACACGGTCGAAAACCTGCATGGTGTATTCCGTTGCACTCACGTAAGAAAATTCACGTCCACCTGAAATGTCACGTTTTGTTCCTGCCATGTCCTGATAAACTGAAGGATAATATAAGTGCATCTGATTTCCATATCGTCCCCATGTAGATTCATCATTTGAAAATTGTGCAGCCAAAATTACTTCGCTTACTTTTTCGTTTGCCCCATTGGGTTCTGTATAATCCCACAAATCTACATAATTAGAACATAAAGGATGAGCATTGCATACCTCTGTTCCATATTTAATGACATCCTGCAAATCTTGTGCTATATAACTATCATTCCAGTCACTATATAACTCCGAAGCACGGAACAAATGTGCTTTAGCCAAGAAATGCGCAGCAGCCCACTTCGTAATACGACCGGTTGCTTCAGGAGATTCCGGTAACAAGCTATAGGCTTGTTCTAAATCGGATATAATTTGAGCATAAACCTCTTCTTCGCTATTACGGGTAAATGTTGTTTCTACCGAGGTAGAAGGATTTAATTTGATAGGTACACCGCCAAATTGTTTTACCAGTTCAAAATAGGCATATCCTCTCAAGAAATAGGCTTCACCCAAACGAGTGTTATATGTAGCACTCGACTGGCTATAAAATTGCGGAATATTGGTTATTAAGATATTGGCAGGTTCTATCAAACCATACATATTATCCCACATGGGCTGATTAGCGCCCGTTTCTGCAGAGTTTAAGTCCTGACTATAATGATTCCACGCCGGCATGGTATTATTGGCATCCGTAAATTCATCGACACCCATATTATAGCATTCGATAGCCCAAATATAATTGAATTTAAATTTCAATTTTTGATAAGCACCTGTTACCAATTCATCCAAACCCTCTTGAGTTTTAAAACGATCTGTACTGGGCTGGGTAATCAGTTCCTCGTCAAGGAAAGAATCGCTACACGAAGTAGCCATACCTCCCGCTACTCCTGCTATCAGCAGAGTAAATAATGTTTTATTTAGTTTCATACGTTTATTCCTTTTATCATATTATTATATATCATACCAATACCTATTTAGAAGCCGATGTTCAATCCGATAACCCAGCTCTTCAGCGTAGTGGGCGAACCAAAAGTCGTGGTATTGTTATCGTAGTTCAACAAGTCGGTATCCAGCCAATCAGTAGCCTTGTAGATAGTGAACGGGTTCATTGCCTGTACATATACCTTCAAGGTACTTAATCCGGTATTCTTTAACTGTTTGGGTGTAAAGTTATATCCCAACGAAATGTTACGTACCTTGATGTACGAACCGTCTTGGTAATTCATAGAAGAACTATAAGTATCGGCTGCTTCACCGTTCGAACCCGGAGAATAGTATTCGGCATCCTCGTTGGTTCCGGCTACCCAATAATCCAATTTACGCTGCATATAGCGTCCGTCCAAGGTAGCAGCTCCTTGAGGTACGGTAAAGCCCCAGCGCGAAAGGATAAAGAATGAGAGTTCAAAATTCTTATAGCTGAATGTATTGTTCCAGCCTGCAGTCCAATCCGGACGTACTTTACCTACAATCTGACGGTCATTCGTAGCATCGATAACGCCATCATGATTCAAGTCTTTCACCTTGATCTGTCCGGGCTTACGTCCATACTTGGCAGCTTCTTCAGCTTCCGATGTCTTCCAGATACCGTCATATACATAGTCATAATATACCCCGATTTCTTCGCCGACAAACCATCTATTATTTACATCTTCGGTTCTTCCGTTAGACAACTCGTCAATCTGGTTACGATCCATTGACCAAGTCAAAGTTGTATTCCACGTAAAGTCTTTGGTCTGTACCGGAATGGCATTGATTTGCAAATCAATACCCCAACCAGAAGTCTTACCCACATTGGCAAAAGTAGAAGTATAACCTGTAAGTGAAGGAATAGTCATGGACAACAGCAAGTCTTTTGTCTTAGTCCAGTAAGCATCCAAACTACCGGTCAAACGGTTATTGAAGAAACCGTAATCCAATCCCACGTTATATTGAGTCGTACGTTCCCAACCTAAATCAGGATTTGCCATTTTAGCAGGATCTTTAGCTGAAGGATCTGAAGGTACATAACCTAATGACGAATCGGTTTGTCCCCAATTATAATACAGACTTGTTATTGCACCCTTAGTAGCGTATGCATCAATTGCTGCATTACCCGTTACACCTTATCCGAAACGCAGTTTCAATTGGCTCAACCAATTCAGGTCTTGCATAAATTCTTCCTGGTCGATACGCCAAGCGACTGCCATTGAAGGGAAGCTTGCCCACTTATGACCCGGAGCCAACTGCGACGCACCGTCCCAACGGATAGAAGCGGTCAGCAAGTAACGGTCCATAAAGCCATAGTTGGCACGAATCATGAAGGATTCCATCTGAGTCTCGGTCAGTCCGGTACCAAATGAATTCAAACTGCCGGCAGAAGCCATATTATACCACAGCTCATCAGCAGAAGCCACATTTGTTGCACGCATATCGCCCATTTCGTAATGGTAAGCCGAAGCCGACTGCATCAAGGTCAAGCCCAAATCGTGCTTGTCACCGAAACTCCGATTGTAATAAATCAGGTTATCCAAGGTCCATGAACGTTTTTGCTCATTCTTATATTGCGCTCTGTTATTGCCGTCTCCGTTGATACCCTCTGCTGCATTGGCAATACCCAACGTATAATATTGGAATTCGGGACCGAACTGCAGACGGTAAGAAAGTCCTTCCAGCGGTTCCCAGATCTTGCCGAAGTCTACCTGTGCATACATACTGGCATTGGCACGGAAGATACGGCGTTGGTTAGTATTGTAATCCAATTCCCGAATCGGGTTGATGATGTTGACATCCCCGTTCGGATTGCGGATATATTCGCCGTTTTCATCGTATGGAACCGTCCACGGCAACATGCTTCTTAATGCACTGTATAAATCACCGGAACCGGTTACGGACTTGGTAAAGCTGTATCCATAGTCCTGATCGGAATACGAAGCGTTAATGTTGGCACCCATCTTAAAGAAATCTATCGGATTGGCATCAAATGAGGTCTTTAACGTATAGCGTTCGTAAGCCTGTCCCGGCTGTGTGCCTTTCTGGTTCAGGTAACCGAACGAAGCATAGCCTTGGAACTTGTCTGTACCGCCCGATGCGCTCAGGGTATGTTCGTGAGTGATACCGGTCTGCTTGCCATGCGAAGCCCAGTCGTAAGAACCTATTTTCGTAGGATCGTATGTGCCGCCTTCCCATGCTTTTTCAATGTTTGCCCACGAAGCGGCTACACTGCCGAATGCAGCTCTATCACCTGCATAATCAGGAGTAGCCGAAGGATAAGAACCCATGTTGTACTTTGCCAGACGGGCATAGTCCAACCATTCCGCAGCCGACATCATCTCGGTTACGTCATGCAGGGTTTCGAAAGTAACGGTACCCGAATAGTTCAAGGAAATCTTTCCTTCCTTACCTTTTTTAGTAGTTACCAATACAACACCGTTCGCACCGCGTGAACCGTAAATAGCGGTTGCCGAAGCATCCTTTAGTACGTCGATAGATTCGATATCCGACGGGTTGATGTTTTCGATACCGCCGTTCTGGATAATCATACCGTCCACAACATACAACGGGTCTTGGTCTGCTGTAATGGAGCGCACACCACGGATATTGATTTTACCTACTTCACCCGGACGCTGGCTGGAAGTGATGTCCACACCGGCTGTCTTACCTTGCATACCTTCCAAGGCATTCTTTACCGGCATCGCTTTCAATTCTTTTTCACCCACGCGTGCCATCGCACCGGTCACGTCCGATTTCTTCTGGATACCGTAACCTACTACCACTACTTCATCCAGCACTTCGGTGTCTTCTTCCAACACCACCTGAACCGTGCTTTTCCCCGCTACCGAAATCTCCTGGGTCTTGTAGCCCACGAAGCTGATTTCGATGGTCCCGTCATTAGGGACATTAGATAAGGTGAACTTGCCGTCGAAATCGGTAATCGTACCGTTCGTCGTGCCTTTTACTACCACACTCGCGCCGATAACGGTTTCGCCGGTCTTGTCGACTACCGTACCCGACACGGTTTTGCCTTGCGCGTACATACCTATAGATATTACGGTCAACAAGGCGAAGAAGAACAGACGTTGCCCTATTGAGGCGCAGCGTCCCAGAATCGATTGGTCTTTTCTGTTTTTCATACTTCCAATTTGTTAAGTTAAACCAAAGTTAGATTAATTCACATAATTTTCTTATCGCTAAGTATGCCGAATTTATTCAGTTTTCTTAATTCTTGCAATGGAAAATTGTGTAAATATATGGGACAACTATATTTTTTACGCTCAAAATAGGTGGTTTTTTATCATTTTTGCCCTAAAATCGGAATTCGAAGGCAAAATTCTCTCAAATCCGAAGCGTTAAAATTGCTTTTGGCAAAACGTTAAACGTAACTAATTATAACTTAAAATTTAACATATACGCTTCCGGTCCGCTTTGCCTTTTAGAGGCTATACGGCAGGAAGAAGACTAAAAAAACGATAAACCATGACCACTTTCTCTATTGTAATCGTTCCTGCCAAGCGATTGGCAAACGGGAAGCACCGCATCCGGATTGCGGTGGCTCATCATTCGCAAACCCGGTATATCACGACTCCCTTTCTTTTGGACTCCAAATCCCAGCTCCGGAACGGCAAAGTAGTCCGGCATGCCTATGCCGACCAAATCAACCGTATCCTGAACAGGCAACTGAACGAATACGCTTTAATTCTGTCCACCCTTCCGTATGCCGAAGGATTGACGTGCACTGAAATCATCCGTTACATCCTTCAAACAAAGGAAAAGGAAGGGATTTCTTTCTCCCGGTTTGCCGGCGAGTTTCTGAAAAGTATGGAAAACAACGAGCAAGTCAAGTCGTACAAGCTTTACAAGTCGGCTTTGAAACATTTCTTCTCCCTCTTCGGCGAATCTTTGCTTCTGAAGCAGATAAACCCGCGGCACATCCGGCAATACCGGGAGGAGCTGAAACGGAAAGCGCTTTCGGATACAACGGTACGCATCTACCTGACGCTGATGAAGGTCATGCTGAACCATACGGTCAAAATGGGATACGTGCGTTATGCCATACATCCTTTTGCGGCTTGCAAACTTCCGGCTGCCCGCATCCGTGAACTCGACCTGACGGTAGAAGAGGTGAAACGGATACGTGACGCGCACCTGACGGACAGACACCTCATCACCGTGCGCGATATTTTTATGCTCAGCTATTACTTGGGAGGAATCAACTTGAGGGATTTGCTGGATTGCCGTTTTGCCGATGGCGGTACGGTCCTGAAATATGCCCGCCATAAAACCCGTAGAAGCAAAAGCGGTGAAAACGAAACGGCATTTTCCATTCAGCCCGAAGCAAGAACGCTGATAGAGCGGTACCGTTCGCCCGACGGCAGGCTGGCTTTCGAAGGAAACACTATATATAATAAGGTGTATAGCCTGGTCTATCGGTATATGAAAAAAGTGGCACGTCTGGCAGGGGGTTCTTCTAACGTCTCGTTCTATTCGGCACGGAAGTCTTTCGTCCAGCATGGGTATGACCTCGGCATCCAGATAGAAACCATCGAATACTGCATCGGGCACAGCATGAAGGCCAACCGTCCTTTCTGCAATTACCTCCGCATCATGCAGCGTCATGCCGATGCAGCCATGCGGAAGATTTTCGATGCGCTGCTGTAAGGCGGAAGCTTTGCCGGGAGACGGTTTTATTCTTCCCGTGCATTGATCCGCGCATTTTATAAGCAGTATCATAGTAGAGACGATGTGCACATCGTCTCTACAGAAACCCGTCATGCCATGATACAAATCCGGTACAACAAAGGTCGGTTGGCAAAAACAGTTATCTTCTATCCTCAACGCACATAGCTTCGATCCGTGCACGATTAGTAATCGTTAGCCTGTACGATTAGTAATCGTCAACCCGTACGATTAGTAATCGTGTTGGAATCGCAGTTATGCTCCTCGCCGCACGCAGTTAGCTGTGAGTGCCAATGCAGTAAGGTTATAACCCTTGTCATGCTGGATTTGGCGTAATTGAAATAGATGAATATCCACATTATAGTCAAAAAGAAATGGTTTGCGAATTAGACAAACGGAATTGATGACCTTCTTGCGGAGGAATTTCCAAAGCCTCTCAATCAGATTGAGGTTCGGCGAGTAGGGCGGCAGGAATATCTGCCTGATTTTTGTCCCGTCCACCCATTCC